>NZ_JAKSYA010000097.1:0-42526 GCF_022829485.1 Methylobacterium sp. J-059 | reverse complement strand
GAAGACCAACCTGTTCTACGTGCCCACCAACCACGTCTGCATGGACTACGAGCCGTTCCGGGTGACCTACACCCCGGGCCAGCCCTACGTCGGTGCGACCCTGTCGATGTACCCCGCGCCGAACAGCCATGGCGGCATGGGTAACTTCATCGCCTGGGACGGCGTCGAGGGTAAGATCAAGTGGTCGAACGCCGAGCAGTTCTCGGTCTGGTCGGGCGCTCTCGCCACCGCCGGCGACGTGGTCTTCTACGGCACGCTCGAGGGCTACCTGAAGGCCGTCGACTCCAAGACGGGTAAGGAACTGTACAAGTTCAAGACCCCGTCGGGCATCATCGGCAACGTGATGACCTACCAGCACAAGGGCAAGCAGTACGTCGGCATCCTGTCGGGTGTCGGTGGCTGGGCCGGCATCGGCCTCGCGGCCGGCCTGACCGACCCGAACGCCGGTCTCGGCGCGGTGGGTGGTTACGCCGCCCTCTCGAGCTACACCAACCTCGGTGGTCAGCTCACCGTCTTCGCGCTGCCGAACTAATCGGTCGCACGAAGCCGCTTTGAAATGAATGCCGGCGCGGGTTTCCGCGCCGGCATTCTTATGATTAGAATGCCCTCAAGAAGGCTGCGAAAGGCCGCCTGAGAGCGGCTCGACCTTCAGGTCCCAGGGAGATTTTTGCGTTGCATTACCTCAGCAAATCCGTCACGCGGCCGTTCCTGGCCGCCCTCGCCCTAGCGTCCGTCTCGATGGTCGCCGTACATGCTGAGGATGCCAAGCCCGCCGATCCCGCCCTCGCCAACTCGCTGAACACCGACGACAAGTCGGCCGAGCCCGACGACAAGCTCCTCAAGAAGGATGCCGCGGTGAAGGTCGAAGAGGGCAAGTACTTCGATGCCGAAGGTCACCCGACCTTCCACATCACCGACGCGGGCAAGAAGTTCGACTGGTACACCTACTCCGGCTACCGCCGCTATCACGCCGAGTGCCACGTCTGCCACGGTCCGGACGGCATGGGCTCGACCTACGCGCCGGCGCTCAAGGACTCGCTCAAGCACCTCTCCTACGAGGAGTTCATCGGGATCCTGGCCGGCGGCAAGCAGGACGTGAGCTCGTCCGACCAGAAGGTCATGCCCGCCTTCGGCGATAACAAGAACGTCATGTGCTACTCGGACGACCTCTACGTCTACCTGAAGGCCCGCGCTTCCGGCGCGATGGGCCGCGTCCGCCCGGGCGACAAGGAAGACAAGCCCGAGGCCGCCAAGAAGGCCGAGAAGGAGTGCATGGGCGGCTGATGCGCCGCGCACGCACCCACGCCGCCGTCGCGATCGCGCTCCTGCCTCTCTTGGCAGGGGTGCGGGACGCGGCGGCGCAGAACGTCCCCGATCTCGTCACCGCCGACGTGCTTCGCGTCTGCGGCGACCCGGGCAACATGCCGTTCTCCGAGCGCAAGGAGGACGGCTTCGAGAACCGCATCGCGGCGATCATCGCCGACGAGCTGAAGATCAAGGTCCGCTACTACTGGCTGACCCAGGGGCCCGGCTTCGTCCGCAACACCCTCGGCACCGGCCTGTGCGACCTGATCGTCGGGTCGGCCCTCGGCAGCGAGGGCGTCCAGAACACCAATCCGTACTATCGCTCGGTCTACACGCTCATCGTGAAGCGGGGCGATCTGGCGGGGGTGTCCGGGCTCGACGACCCCAAGCTCAAGGGCAAGCGCATCGGCGTCATCGCCGGGACGCCGCCGGTCAACCGGATGGGCGACCTCGGCCTGATCTCGAGCATGAAGGCCTACGCGCCGTATCAGCTCGACCCGGCACGCAAGAACCAGACGGTGGGTGCCGAGATCGTGTCCGACCTTGCGGCCGGGCAGATCGACGCCGCGGTGCTCTGGGGACCGTCCGCCGGATGGCTGGCCAAGCAGAGCGGCACGGCGATGGACGTGATCCCGCTCCTGAAGGAGCCGGATCGCCCGCCGATGAGCTACCGTATCGCCATGGCGGTACGGATCGGCGAGAACGACTGGAAGCGGTCGCTGAACACCATCCTGCGCAAGCGCCGCTCCGACATCGAAGCGGTGCTCCGCGACTTCGACGTGCCGCTGCTCGAAGAGGAAGAGAACAAGCTGCTCGCGCCGAACGCGCACTGAACGCGTCGTCGCCAGGATGTCATAACACCCGCGAAGGGTCGGGCGAACGCCCGGCCCTTCGTCGTTCCGGGATGCGTTCAGTTCCGCTCGATGCCGCTGCGGTCGAGCTTGGCCAGCGCGTCGGCGACGGTCTCGCCGCCGATGACGAGGTCGGGCGCGATCTCGGCGAGCGGCACCAGCACGAAGGCGCGCTCGCGGACGTAGCGGTGCGGAAGGACGAGGCGCTCGTCCGAGACCTCGGCGCCGGCATAGGACAGCACGTCGATGTCGATCACGCGCGGCCCCCAGCGGCGCTCGCGGATGCGGCCGAGATCGCGCTCGACGCCGAGGCAGGCATCGAGCAGGGCGTGCGGGTCGAGGTCGGTCTCGATGGCGAGGGCGCCGTTGAGGAACCAGTCCTGATCGGTCTCGCCCCAGGGCGGGGTGCGGTAGTCGGACGACCGCGCGGTGATCCGGATGCCGGGAACCGCCGCGAGCCCCCGCACCGCGGCGGCGAGATGCCCGGCCTTGTCGCCGATGTTGCTGCCGAGGCCGAGATAGGCTCGCGTCATGCCTGGGCCTCCCGCCTGCGGGTGATCAGGACCGCGATCCCGTCGAGGTTCGCGGGAACCGGCGCGCTCGGCTTGTCGACCCGGACGGTGATCGCCTCGAGAGCCGGAAACCGCGTAAGGATCTCGCCGGCGATCGCCTCGGCCAGCGCCTCGATCAGGTCGAAGCGCCGCTCGGTGGCGATCGAGACCGCGATGGCGGCGAGGTCGGCGTAGCTCACCGTCCGCGTCACGTCATCGGAGCGGCCGGCGGGCGCCAGATCGAGGGCCGCATCGAGCGACAGGTAGAAGCGCTGCCCGAGGCGCGTCTCCTCGGGCAGCACGCCGTGATGGGCGAAGACCGCGATGCGCTCGACGAGGATGCGGTCGCTCATCGGCGGTCTCCCGGGCGCAGGACGGCGTCGACCACGCGCATCGCGTCGACATGGGCGGCGACGTCGTGGACGCGGACGATGTCGGCGCCGAGCGTCGCGGCAAGCGCATGCGCCGCGAGCGATCCGTTGAGCCGGTCGGCCGGCGCGGTCTCGCGGTCGTGCAGCCGGCCGAGCAGCGACTTGCGCGAGACGCCCACGAGGATGGGGAAGCCGAGGGCGCGGATCTCGGGCAGGCGCCGCAACGCTTCGAGGTGCTGGTTCCAGCTCTTGCCGAAGCCGATGCCCGGATCGAGCACGATGTCGCCGTCGGGGATGCCGGCCCGGCGGGCGATGCCGAGCGAGACCTCGAAGAAGCGCAGCATGTCCGAGACGATGTCGAGGCCGGCGTCGATCGTCTCGCGGTTGTGCATGATCATCACCGGCGCGCCGTGGTCGGCGGCGACGAGGGCGATGTCGGGCTCGCGCTGCAGGCCCCAGACGTCGTTGACGATGCGGGCGCCGGCCGCCAGCGCGCTCTCGGCGGTCGAGGCCTTGTAGGTGTCGATCGAGATCGGGACGGAGAGCCGGTTCGCCAGGGCCCGGATCGCCGGAAGGACGCGGGCCTGCTCCTCCTCGGCCGGCACCGGAACGTGGCCGGGGCGGGTGGACTCGCCGCCGATATCGACCAGCGCGGCGCCCTCGGCAGCCAGCGCGTCGGCCTGCCGGCAGGCGGCTTCCTCGCCGACGAAGCGGCCGCCATCCGAGAAGGAATCCGGCGTGACGTTGAGGATGCCCATCACGAGGGTCCGCCGGCCCAGTTCGGGCAGCAAGCCGGCGAGGGCGGCGGGTCGATGGCTCACGGGGCGTCGCTTCTCTGGCTCGTCGCGGGCGGCTCCCGCCGCGTCGATGTGGCCGGTTTTTCCGGGCGAAGCAACGGCGCCCCTTGCCATGAGAAAAGGCCGCCCGGTGCCGGGCGGCCTCTCGTCGGTTCGTGGGCGACGCGCGACGCCTCAGCCGCGGTAGCAGCGGATCTCGGCCTCGGCCTGGGCACGGCGGAGGTCGGCGACCTTGTCGTCGAACACCTTGGTCGACTTGAACTCGTTCGAGCGCGCGCCGATGCCCTGGCGCATCGAGAGCACGGTGCTCGCCTGCACGTACTTGTCGTAGGGCAGGATCGCCGCGAGCTGGTCGATCGAGCAGGTGCAGCGCTGCATCGCCTCGCGGGTCTGGCCGTTGGCGGCCATGCAGCCGAAGACGTAATCGACGCGCGCGTCGGTCGGGTAGTCGTTCTCGGCATCCGCCGCGACGACCGGCATCGCCAGCATCGTCAGCGCGACACCGGACAGGGCAAAGCCCTCAACCAGCTTTCTGATCATAGCTCAGCCGCTCCTCCAAGAGTTCGCCGCCCTCGGCATTCTTCGATTGCGCCTCGATCGAGACGATCTCGCCGGGCACCTCGGGAGAGGTGACGAAGGTGTAGGTCATGTTGTCCATGCCGCGCATGCGCTGGGCCATCCCATCGCCGAGGAAGGGCCTGGACACCACCTGCCAGGCGTCGACCGAGCGGCCCTTGTAGTCGACCTTGATCGGCGTGACGGTGGCGCCGTCGCGAAGGCCCTTGCGGATCGCGAGCTTCAGGTAGCGCGGGTTGGCCTGCAGCACCCGGGCGAGATTGGTCAGGTGGTTCTCCAGGAACAGCGGGATCACCGGGTTGCCGGACATGTCCTCGAACGGGCCGGCGGGGAACCGGTTGGTGCCCGAGAACATCTCGACGGCGATGTTGCGGCCGTCGCCGCCCGTGCCCGGCTCGAGGGTGAGCTTGATCGTGTCGTCGAGCGGCGGCCCGAACGGGCCCTTCGCGATGCCGGACCGGCGCAGGTAGTCGTAGGTCAGCGTCGAGCCGGCGGCGGCGTTCTTCAGCTGCGGCTGCTCGAACAGCAGGTCGGCCGCGCTCGGGGGCGCCGCGGCGTTCGCCTGTTCCGGCGCGGCTGCGGCGGGGTCAGGAGCCGGGGCGGCGGGTGCCCCCTCGACGGCGAGCGCCGGGGTTGCGGCAAGCAGCGCAGCGACGATCACGAAACACTTCACGAGAGGGCGTCCTCCTTGCGTGGCGCCGGGATGTTGGCCCCGATCGTCCGGTAGGTGTAGTCGGGCGGCGTCTCGGCCGCCTCCTCGACGGCGAGCGCCCGCACCTTGGCGTGCAGGGGCGACAGCGAGCAGGCGGGGTCCGTCGCGGCTGCATCGCCGGCGAGCGCCAGCGCCTGGCAGCGGCAGCCGCCCCAATCCTTCTCGCGCCGGTCGCAGGAGCGGCAGGGCTCCTGCATCCAGTCGGTGCCGCGATAGGCGGTGAAGGCCGGGGCGTTCGCCCAGATGTCGCCGAGCGAATGCTCGGTCACGTGCCAGAACTCGAGATGGCTGATCGTCTCGGCCGCATGGCACGGCAGCACCTTGCCCTGCGGCGTCACGTTGATCAGCTTGCGGCCCCAGCCGCCGGCACAGGCCTTCGGGTACTTCGCGTAGTAGTCCGGCACGACGAGATCGATGACGAGCTGGCCCTTGAGGCGCTCGCGGGCCGCCTCGACGATGCGGATCGACTGATCGACCTGGGCCTTGTCCGGCATCAGCGCGGCGCGGTTGACGTAGGCCCAGCCGTAATACTGCGTGTGCGCCACCTCGAGGCGCTTGGCGCCGAGCTTCACCGCGAGGTCGATGAAGCCCTCGACCTCGTGGATGTTGCCGCGGTGGATCACCGAGTTCAGCGTCAGCGGCAGGCCGAGCTCGGTCACCTTGGCGGCGAACTCCATCTTCTGCGGCTGCGCGTTCTTCAGGCCGCCGATCTTCTCGGCGTTGGCCGCGTCCACGCCCTGCACCGAGAGCTGCACGTGGTCGAGGCCGACGTCGTAGAGCGCCTGGAGCTTGGACAGGGCGCCGCCGACGCCGGAGGTGATCAGGTTCGAGTACAGCCCGAGCTTGGCGCAGGTCTCGGTGATCTCGACGATGTCGTTGCGCGCCGTCGGCTCGCCGCCGGACAGGTGGACATGGAGCACGCCGAGGCCCGCGGCCTCGGTCAGCACCCGCTGCCAGGTCGCGGTGTCGAGCTCGCGCGAGCGTCGGTCGAGGTCGAGCGGGTTCGAGCAGTACGGGCAGCGCAGCGGGCAGCGGTGCGTCAGCTCGGCGAGCAGCCCGACCGGGGCCGGGATCGCCGCCGCGTTCGGGGTCAGCGCGTTCATCGCTCCAGCACCCTCTTTCCGGCGAGGTCGTTCAGCATGGCCAGCACGTCGACCTCGATCGCGCGCGGGTCGGCGGCGTAGGTCTCGCCGAGCCGGTCGGCGATGGCGGCGACGCTGGTCTTGCCGTCGACGAGGTTGAGGACCGCGACGGCGTTGGCGTCGAGGTCGAAGGTGCGCTCGGGGGCGAGCAGCACGTGCTTGTCGCGGGTCTGGTCGAACCGCATCCGCACGCCGCGGGGCAGGCGCGGCACGTCGGTCGCCGACAGGCGGCCGGTGCCGGGCGCCCCCCCTTGCGTCTCGGCGACGAGCCCGGTGCCGGGCGTCCAGGCGTCGGGCGGGATCATCCCGGGCGCGACGTAGGCGAAGTACAGCGCGTCGAGCTGGGTCCACAGCACGTTGCACTTGAAGGTCAGCGCCGCCATCGCCTGACGTTGCAGCTCGGGCGTGGTGGCATGGCGCTTGACGTAGTCGAGGGCGAAGTCGGCGTCGCGCGGCGCCTGGGTCATGCGCTTCTCGAAGTACGCCAGCGTCTCCTTGGTGATGAAGTCGTAGTTCTTCAGCATGCCCGAAACGCGCTCGGAGATGATGTTCGGCGAGAACATCTCGGTGAGCGACGAGGCGATCGCCTCCAGCAGCGAGCGCTCCGCGACGAAGTGCACGTAGGCCTCGACCGAGAACTTGGTGGCCGACAGGATGCCGGCGGTCGACTCGACGTAGTCGCGCCGGAAGCCCACGCCCTCGGCGAGCTTCAGCCAGCGCTCGATGCCGCCGTCGCCCGGCGCATCGCCGTCGTGGTCGACGATGCGCTGGCGCCAGACGCGGCGGAGCGCGGCGTCGGTCATCCGCGCCAGCACCGCGGCGTCCTTCACCGGGATCATCGCTTGGTAGTAGTAGCGGTTCAGCGCCCAGGCCCGGACCTGATCCTTGCTCAGCTTGCCGTCGTGCAGCAGGCGGTGGAACGGATGCAGGTTGTGATACCGCCGGGCGCCGATGTCGCGCAGCGCCGCCTCGAGCTCGTCGGGGCTGAGCAGGCGCTCGGACGTGTCGGATTGAGGGGTCGGGAACACTGCGTTCATGGCGTCACCAAGCGTCCGTTCGGAGGCGTTTCCTGGTCGTCTGTCGATCACCGCGTCTGGCGGCGGCTTCGCGGCGCAATCGAATCGCGCACGTCCCGTCATGAGATAGGTCGCGGGGCCGACAAATGCCAACCGCGCCCGGTCGTCGCCGTCAGAGGCTCAGGGTGAGCCCGTCATGGGCGACGACCCATCCGTCCGCCTCGACCGCCGCGCGCTCGGGCGAGCCTTCGACGAGGACGGGGTTGGTGTTGTTGATGTGGACGAAGACGCGCGAACCGATCGCGACGTCCTTCAGGGCGGCGACCGAGCCGCCGTCGCCCCGCATCGGCACGTGCCCCATGCGCCATCCGGTCTTGGTGCCGACGCCGGCGCGGATCATGTCGTCGTTGTGCAGCACCGTGCCGTCGAAGAGCAGCGCGTCGACCCCGCCGATCCGGGCCTTCAGATCCTCGGTGACGCGGGCGCAGCCGGGAATGTAGGCGAGGCGGCGGCCGCCGGCCTCGATCATCGCGCCGACCGTGCTCTCGGATTCGGCGCCGAGCTCGAGATCGGCATCCTCGAGCCAGAGCGGGACCTTGCCGGGCACCGAGAACAGCGTGACCGCAAGTCCCGGCAGCGGCTCGAAGCGCTGGCCGAGCGTGATCGCCTCCCGGACGACGACGCCCTCGGCCATCACGTCGAAGACGCGGTTCTCGGCGACCGAGCCGAGGATGCTGCCGGTGCCGTAGAGCGTGTAGGGCTGGCCCTCGCGCAGCGTCAGAAGGCCGGCGACGTGATCGACGTCGCCGTTGGTGAGCAGCACCGCGCGGATCGGCGAGTGGCGCAGGCCTTCCCGCGGATGCATCGCCGGGTTGTCGAAGAGTTGCTGCCGGATGTCCGGCGAGGCGTTCACCAGGAGCCAATCCCCGCCATCGGTGGAGACGGCGATGCTCGACTGGGTCCGCGGCCTGACGCGGTCGGGCTCGCTGCGGGCGAGCCGGCAGTTCGGGCAGCGGCAATTCCACTGGGGAAGCCCGCCGCCGGCAGCCGAGCCGAGGATCAGGACGCGCATGGAGTGGTCCGATGCAGCCAACAACCCTCAGCTCGGCGCAACACCTCAGTTGAAGGTGTCGATCTCGGCGGAATCGTAGCTGGTGACTTCCATGCCGACGCAGATTTCGGAAACGATCGGGGCAGCCCAGGTCATGGTGTTTCTCCGTCTGATTACGAACATCCGGTGCCGAAAGGTAAACTTAAGAGTACCCTAAGACACTGATGGCGCTTTTGTTTTCCGGCGCGGCACGGGTATCCGCAATTCCGGCCCCGGCATCAAGCACTAAATTGCCTAATGCTCCCAAATTTTTTGTGAGGCTTCGGCGTCGCAGGCTCCCGCGGGACGCGACGTCTCCGTGGCGAGCGTCAGTGCCGGTAGTCCGGCCCACGCGAGTCCAGCATGAAGCCGCGGCCGCGCACCGTGACCAGAAGCGGGCCGCCGTGCCGGACGAAGTCGGCCATCTTCGAGCGTAGGTAGCCGACATAGACGTCGACCACGTTGAGGGAGAGGCCGCCCTGGCTCGCCCACAGCCGCTTGAAGATGTCGGCTCGGGTGACCGGGCGGTTCACGCTCTCCATCAGCATGGCCAGAAGCTCGGCCTCGCGCGGGGTCAGGCGGGCTGAGGCATCGCCGCAGGTGACCTGGCGGGTGTCGAGGTCGAGGACGAGCTTGCCGGCGTTGATCAGCGTGCGCGGCCCTTCCGCCGCCTGCCGGCGCAGCAGGTGCGTGCGCAGCCGCGCCACCAGCTCGTCGAAGACGAACGGTTTCACGATGTAGTCGTCGGCGCCGAGCGCGAGGCCTTCGGCGCGGTCGCGGATCTCGTCGCGGGCCGAGAGGAACAGGATCGGCCCGGGATAGCCGCCCTCGCGCAGGCTGCGGCAGACGTCGTGCCCCGAGCCGTCGGGCAGGGTGATGTCGAGAACCACCGCCTCGGGGCTCTCGTTCCGCGCCGACGCGAGCGCGTCGCCGACGCAGCCGGCGGTGCCGACGGAGAACCCCTCCGCCTCGAGGCCGCGGGTGAGAAGGCCGCGGATGTCGATGTCGTCCTCGACCACGAGGATTCGCGTCATGCCGCGTCGTCCTTCCGAATCTGTCGTTCGTCTCGGCTCGTCACGTCGTCGAGCGTCAGGTCGAGGAGCGGGATCTCCAGGGTCACCCGCGCCCCGGCGCCGTTCTCGCCGGCGCCGAGAACGATGGTGCCATCATGCTGCTCGATCAGCCAGCGCGCCAGGGCCAATCCGATCCCGAACCCCATCTCCGCCGGGCGGTCGCCGCGGCGGAAGCGCTCGAACAGGCTCTGCTCGCCGTCGCCGAAACCCGGCCCGTCGTCGGTGACGGTGATGCGGGCCGGCGCCGTGCCGCCGCCGGACAGGGCGACCTCGACCCGGGTGAGGCCGGTGGCATGGCGCAGGGCGTTGTCGATCAGGCTCTCGACGACCTGGCGCAGCCATTCCCGGTCGGCCAGCACCTCCAGGTTCCGCGGGCCCGGCTCGAACGCGAGCGCGACGCGGCGGCGGGCGCCCTCCGAGGCGAGGTTGTCGACCGCCTCGGCCAGGACCGGCGCGAGCTCGAGGGCGCGGCGGTCGAGCTCGATCTCGCCCGATTCTGAGCGCGCCACCCGCAGAAGATCCTCGACGCGCAGCTTGAGGCGCATCGCGCGCTTCCGGATGGTGGCGAAGGCGGGGGCGTGGTCGGTGATGCGCGGGCCGGCGCGGGCCGCGAGGTCGCATTCCCCGAGGATGACGGTGAGCGGAGTGCGAAGCTCGTGGCTGACGTCGGCGAAGAAGCGGCGTCGCGACCGGTCGACCGCCTCGAGGCGCGCATTGGCGGCGCGGAGGTCGGCGGTGCGCGCCTCCACCGTGTCCTCCAAGGCCGCGCGGTCGGCGGCGACGCGGCCCTCGCGCCGGGACAGGCGCGCGGCCATGCGGTTGACGTTGGCGACCAGCAGGCCGAGCTCGTCCCGGGTCGCGACGGAGAGACGCGTGTCGAGCTTGCCGCCGCCGATGGCGCCCGCGGCGCGACGCACCGCCTCGATCCGCGCCAGGGTCGGGCGGGTGATGCTGCGCCACAGCAGCACGACGAGGCCGAGCGCCGCGAGCACCGCCAGCGCGGCCGCGATCCGCAGGCGCTGCGAGAGGTCGCGCGCCGCATCCGAGCCGAGCACCATGCTGCGGCGCTCCGCCTCGATCAGGAACGAGAGCGGCTGGCCGGTCATCGCACCGAAGCCGTTGAGCGCGCCCTTGATGGAGTTCTGACGCTTCTCCGGATCGGTCTGGCGGACGATCTGCGCCACCTGCCGGTCGAGGATCACGCGGGCGGCGCGCAGCTGCGCCATCGGACGGCTTCGCAGGGCGTACTGCATCCGGTCCTGCGGGTCGTCACTGCCAGCGACGGATCTCGACAGCGCCTCGTCGACGGTCGTGAGCGCCCGGTCGACGTTGCTGCGCGCGATCCCCATTGCCTCCGGTGCGAGATCGGGATTGCCGATGGTCTCGACCGCCGCCATGCCGAACTGCGTCATCCGGCCCGACAGCTCGGCCAGAAGCTCAAGGCGGCCCTGCGCCGCCAGCGTCCGGTCGATGGTGCGCTCGGCCGCCCCGATCGCCGCGAGCACGCCCGCCGCCGCCAGGACGACGACGAGGGCGATCGACCCGAGCAGCAAGGCGAAGCGGACCTTCAGCGAGCGCATCGTCCCATTCCCGGCCGCATGCGCGGCGCTCCTCGTCCTCGGTTTCCTCAGGGCGCGACCGCGTCGAGAACCGGGCACGGACGCGCCCCCCGCGTTTCGAGAGAGGGTTTTGTGTCGTTTCAGCGCGAAAGCCAACACGAGCCGCGCCCCGTCACGCCTCTCCGTCGCGAAGCGGATGCAGTCCCCCTCTCAGTCCTGGCTCGGGCCGCCCTCGGCCTCCTCGACTTCGCGGCTCTCCTCGACCTCGGGCGCGACCTGGCCGTAATTCAGCACCGCGACCAGGGTGATGCCGCCGAAGACGTTGCCGAGCAGCGTCGGCACGAAGAAGCGCTCGGCGTACTCGCCCATCGTCGCCGCGCCGGTGACCACGAGGTAGAACGCCTCGACCGAGCCGGCGACGATGTGGGCGAGCCCGCAGAGCGAGACCAGCCAGGTCATCAGGAAGATCACGAACGGCGCCGCGGTCCCGGTGGCCGGCAGGAACCACACCATCAGGGCGATCATCCACCCGGCGAAGATCGCCTTCAGCACCGTGTCCCAGAACGGAAACGCGATGGCCTGGTGGCTGATCTCGGCGAAGGCGGCCTTCACCGACGGCTCGAACGCGCCGGAATGCGCCAGCACGGCGGCGATCGCCAGCGTCGCCAGGATGTTGCCCGACAGCACGACGATCCACAGCCGCAGCACCCGCCACGCGGTCTTGGCCGAGCGGTCGTGCAGCAGCGGCAGGATCGGCGTGATGGTGTTCTCGGTGAACAGCTGCTGGCGCCCGAGCACCACCACCAGGAAGCCGACCGCGTAGCCCATCGTCGTCAGGATCTTGGTCCACTCGCCCTCGGGCAGGTGGGTCTTGAGCACCCCCGGCACGATCAGCGAGAGCGCGATGCTGAGCCCCGCCGCGAAGGCCGAGAGGAACAGCGCCCCCCCGTTCCGCCGCAGTTCCTCGTTGCCCTCGCGCCGGATCACCTCGTGCAGGACGAAGGCGTCGGGGCGACCGATCCCGGCCACCGCCTCCTTGTGCGCGTCGCGCCGAGCTTCCTTGTCGTCCTGCTTCGGCTCGGCCATCACGCAAACGCTCCACGAACCGGATTCAGGGACGGATCGGCCGTCAGCCGCGAAGGCGCGACACCAGCGCCTCGATCTCGGCCCGCGCGCGCGCCACCGAGGCGGCGTCCTTGCCGCGGGCGACGATGCGGTTGGCGAACCCGTCCTGCGTCATCGACGGATAGGAGCCAATCGACACGTCGGCGTAGGCCTTCGCGATCTCGGCGAGGTCGGCGGCGTAGTTGCCCTCGGGCAGGTTGCCCGCCTCCACCGTCTCGGACAGCATCCGCGCGCCGGTCGGCAGCGTTGGGCCGATCTGGTTGAGCATCGCCTGCATGATCGACGGCACGCCGGCCATGACGAAGACGTTGCCGATGCGGAAGCCCGGCGCCTTCGAGATCGGGTTGGCGATCAGGTCCGCGCCGTCCGGGATCCGCGCCATGCGCAGGCGCGCGGCGTTCAGGTCCTCCGGCTTGTGGCGCTCCAGCAGCATCGCCCTGGCGCGGGGATCGACGTCGATGCCGACGCCGAAGGCCTTGGCGACGCAATCGGCGGTGATGTCGTCGTGGGTCGGGCCGATGCCGCCGGTGGTGAACAGGTAGGTGTGGCCGGCCCGGAGTGCGTTCACGGCGCCGACGATGGCGTCCGGCTCGTCGGGGACGATCCGAACCTCGCGCAGGTCGATGCCGACGGCGGTGAGATAGTCGGCGATCGTGCCGATGTTCTTGTCCTTCGTCCGGCCGGATAGGATCTCGTCGCCGATCACCAGGATCGCGGCGGTGATGCTCGTGGAATCGATTGTCATGGGGCTCGCCGTCCTCGGTCCCGCCGCAGATAGCGCGGCGGCGGCTGCGCGACCACCGACGGCGCTTTCATGCGCGGGCGCCTGTCGGCTATGGACCACCACCGCGACGCAGCCCGGACCCCATGCGCTTTCCCGAACCCCTGATCGAAGGCCGCCTGGTGCAGCGCTACAAGCGCTTCCTCGCCGACGTGGACCTCGCCGACGGCACGCGCGTCACGGCGCATTGCGCCAATCCCGGCGCGATGATGGGCCTGAACGCGGCCGGCAACCGGGTGCTGCTCTCGCCGGCCAACGGCCCGACGCGCAAGCTGAAGTATTCCTGGGAGCTGGTGGAGGCCGACCTGCCCGGCGGCCCGCAATGGGTCGGGATCAATACGATGCGCCCGAACGCGCTCGTCGCCGAGGCCTTCGCCGCCGGCGGTCTCGCGCCGCTCGACGGTTACGCGGCATTGAGGCCGGAGGTCCGCTACGGCGCGGCGAGCCGCGTCGACTTCGTGGCGAGCGGCGAGGGGCTGCCGCCGGTCCACGTCGAGGTGAAGAACTGCCACCTGATGCGGCGGGCGGGCCTCGCCGAGTTTCCCGACTGCATCGCCGCCCGCAGCGCGCGGCACATGCGGGACCTCGCCGAGGTCGTCGCGGCCGGCGGGCGCGCGATGGTGATCGTCGTGGTCCAGATGCGGGCGGACGCCTTCGACGTCGCCCGCGACATCGATCCCGCCTTCGACCGGGCTTTTCGCTTGGCGCGTGCGGCGGGGGTCGAGACCTACGCCTATCGCTGCCGGATCGACCGAGAGGGCGTGACGATCGCCGACGCGATCCCGATCGTCACGCCGCCCTGACGCGCGTTTTCCGCGCTCCCCGGCGCATGGTACGGTGGTGGCGAGGCTGCGGCGTGCGTTCCGGCCGCCCGAGGCATCCCGATGGCCGATCGCGCGATCCGTGAACCCGTCCTGTTCGATGTCGCCGACTTCCGCGAGTTCCTCGAGACGCGTCCGTCGGAGGAGCGATGGGAACTGATCGCGGGGCTTCCCATGCAGTCGGCGGCACCGCGGATCGGGCATCAGCGCATCGCCAGCAACTTCGAGCGCCATCTCAACGCGGCGCTCAGGAGCCGCCGCCCGGAATGGCACGCCGACCGCGAGATCGGGATCGAGGTCTCGCCGGATTCGCCCTATCGACCCGAGCTGACGATGATCGACACCGACATCGACACCGAGCGCAATTTCACGGATCGCTTCCATCTCGTGATGGAGGTGCCGTCGGCGAGCGACCGCGGGCGCATCCTGGCGAGCAAGCTCCGGTTCTATCGGGACCACCCGCCGAACCGCTGCATCGTCATCGTCGACCAGGATGCGGTCGCGGTGACGATCCACGAGCGCGACGCGGCGGACCGTTGGGCGGTCCGGGTCCTCCGCTCGGCCGGCGACGTGATCGAATTCGCCGGGCTCGGCTCGATCTGCACGGTCGGCGACCTCTACGAGAACACGCATCTCGACCCGCGGCGCGCGGCGCCGACCCGATCCTCGCAGGATCGGTGAAACCGGCGGCCGGTTTCGCGATCGGAGCCTGCTCAGGCGCTCCGCTCGAACATCCGGTTCAGCCGGGTGCGGCCGATCTCGCGATAGCCGTGGCCTTCCAGGAGCTTGGGCAGATCGATCTGCCACTGGTCGGTGCCGTCCTCGATCACCAGCAGCGTCGGCAGCAGGGCAGGGGGCGCCTCGCGCAGGAACGGCTCGAGGATCAGGTCCTCGGCGCCCTCCACGTCGAGCTTGATCGCGTCGATCCGGGTCAGGCCCTCGCTGCGCACGAGGTCCATCAGGGTCACCGCAGGCACCTTGATCTGCGCGCTCTCGTTGGTGCCGACGATCTTGAGGCTCGATTCGCCGCGATTGCGCGGATCGACGAACAGCGTCAGCTCGCCGGCCTTGTCGGCGACCGCGCAGGCCACGGCCTTGACCGAATGGAATGCATTCTGCGCGATGTTGAAGGTCAGCCGGTCGAACACGTCGGGCTGCGGCTCGACCGCGACGATCCGTGCCTGCGGGCCGGCGAACGCGGCCACGAACAGGGCGTAGGCGCCGATGTTGGCGCCGATGTCGAGGAAGACGCAGCCCGGCCGAAGCCGCGCCTTGAGCAGGGCGCGCTCCTGCGGGTCGAAGAATTGCGGCGTGAACAGCACCTTCTTCTCGCAGTTGTTGTTGTAGGGGTGCAGCCGCATCCGGGCGCCGAGGCGCTCGACGTCGAGGGGCTTGCCGCGCATCAGCGTGATCGCGAGGCGGCGCAGGAACATCGCCATCCGCCGTCCGCGCCAGGACTCGGGTGAGATCCGCACGGTCCGCCGGGCGATCGCCGCGACGAGGCCGGCCGGGGCGTAGGTGCCGTAGGGCTGAAGGTCGCTCATGCCGGGCTGATGCCAGCCGCGCCGCCCGCGGGCAAGCATCACGCGCGTTGCCGATCGGCGCCGCGGCTCTTACAGCCGGCACGGACCGCGCGGGCCGGTACGCATGACGAGGAGCGGCGACCATGGACAGCTTCGATTCGGACGGCGTGCGCATCGCCTACATCGACGTGCCGGCCTCCGGCGGCAGCGGCGACCCGATCCTGCTCATCCACGGCTTCGCCTCGAACCACGTGGTCAACTGGGTCAACACGACGTGGGTGCGCACGCTCACGCAGGCCGGCTACCGCACCATCGCGTTGGACAACCGCGGCCACGGCGAGAGCGAGAAGCTCTACGACCCGGCCCGCTACGGCTCCGAGGACATGGCCGGCGACGCCGTGCGCCTCCTCGACCATCTCGGGATCGAGCGCGCCGACGTGATGGGCTACTCGATGGGCGGGCGCATCACTGCGCACCTCGCCCTCGACCACGCCGCGCGGGTGCGCTCGGCGCTGATCGGCGGCCTCGGCCTGCATCTCGTCGAGGGCAAGGGCCTGCCCTCCGGCATCGCCGAGGCGTTGGAGGCGCCGGCGGGCGCGAAGGCGGCGAACCCGACGGCCGCCGCCTTCCGCACCTTCGCCGAGCAGACGAAGAGCGACCTGCGAGCGCTCGCCGCCTGCATCCGCGGCTCGCGCCAGACGCTGTCGCGCGCCGAGATCGGGCAGATCGACGTGCCGGTTCTCGTCAGCGTCGGCACCCTCGACACCGTCGCGGGCTCCGGCCCGGGCCTCGCGGCCTTGATGCCGAACGCGCGAAGCCTCGAGCTCGAAGGCCGCGACCACAGCTCCGCCGTCGGCGCCAAGCCGCATCGCGACGGCGTGCTGGCCTTCCTCGCCGCGCGGCCCTGAGGCCGGCGCGGCCGCGTCACTTCAGCTTCGCATAAGCCTCGTCGAAGGCGGACTTCACCTCGGCGCAGGTGGCCGCGTCGGGCGCCGACATCGAGCGCACGCCGTCGGCGACGCCCTCCTTGAAGCGGGTCATCGCAGGGCTCGGGCCGCCGGTGTCGATGCCCGAGCCCGTGAGCATGGTGTCGGCGAGCTGAGAGACCTGATCCTTCGGCATCTTGCAGAAGGTGGCGGCGCCCGTGAACTGGCCGAAGCCGAAGGCGAGCTCCTCGGGCGTCTCGGCCGAGGCGGGGGCCGGGCCGGCAAGCGCGCAGGCGAGCAGGAGCGTAGAGAGGGCACGGTTCATCGATCGTCGTCCAGGCAGTGGCGTGAAGTCCAGCGACGAGGCATGCCGGCCCGGCCGTTCGCGGTCCAGGCGCGCGCAGGCGGTCCCGACGCGTTTGGGACGTACGGTCAAGGATACGGGACGGCGCGTTTCCCGGCGCGGCAGCGGCCGGTCGAGAGGCGCGGGCGGGGGCTTAGGATTGACCGGCCCGGCCGCCTCGACTACGAACCGCTCGTCACCGCGGCTCCTTCAGGGGCCGCTTGGCGTTTTCATACGCACCCGTGAGTCGCCTTCGAGGCGGCTCTGTCGTCCCGGGCCGCAAGGCCGGCGGGAAGAGGAGGGCGCGTTCCTCACTATCTCGTTTGCGAGAGGACACGCGATATGTCGAAGCGGATTCAGGCCAAGCACAAGCTCGACCGCCGCATGGGCCAGAACATCTGGGGCCGCCCGAAGAGCCCCGTGAACCGCCGCGAGTACGGCCCCGGCCAACACGGCCAGCGCCGCAAGGGCAAGATGAGCGACTTCGGCACGCAGCTGCGCGCCAAGCAGAAGCTCAAGGGCTATTACGGCAACATCACCGAGAAGCAGTTCCGCCGCTACTACGCCGAGGCGATCCGCCTGCGCGGCGACTCGAGCGAGAACCTGATCGGCCTGCTCGAGCGCCGCCTCGATGCCGTGGTGTACCGCTCGAAGTTCGTGGCGACGCCGTTCGCCGCCCGCCAGTTCGTCAACCACGGCCACATCAAGGTCAACGGGCGCCGGGTCAACATCCCGAGCTACCTCGTGAAGCCGGGCGACCTGATCGAGGTCAAGGAAGCCTCGCGCCAGCTCGAGATCGTGGTCGTCGCCTCGCAGCTCCCCGAGCGCGACGTGCCAGACTACATCGAGGTCGACCACCAGAAGATGACCGCCCGCGTCACCCGCGTGCCGGGCCTGACCGAGGTGCCGTACCCGGTGCAGATGGAACCGAACCTGGTGATCGAGTTCTACTCGCGCTGAGCCGATCGACGGATCACCGTCGTGCCGCTGGGAAGGGTCGTCCGAAAGGGCGGCCCTTTTCCATGTCCAGGGGGCGGACGTGTCGCGCGCTCGCGCGCGTTCACGCGTCCCTCCGTCGCCCGTCATAGCCGCCCGGCATTTCCGGAGCGCCGGTGGCGAGCCCGGAATTCGGAACCGCAGGTCGTGCTCCCACCTGCCGCTTCGGCGACTCTGGCTTTCGGGCTCCGCTGCGCGGACTCGGACCGACGGCGCGGGTCGGAAGTGCCGGGTCGGGGCAGGCCGGATCGCCTGTGCAGAACCGGCGACGGCCGAGCCGTTCGGTATCAGGCTTCGCGCTTGCCGACCGCGCCCGCCCGCCGGACCGCATCGAGCGTCACCACGTGCGGCCCGGCGGGACCGGCGACCGCGAGCCGGGTGCGACCGCCTGCCAGCATCATGGACAGCGCATCGCGCAACGTCGCCGTGTCCGCGATCTCCGGCGCGTCGGCGGCCGTTCCGGGCTCGGCGGCTTCGGAGACCGTGAGCAGCGCGAGGCGCCGCAGCGCCCGGTCCTCGCCGACGAAGGAGGCGACGAACGGGTCGGCCGGCGCGGCCAGCAGCGCCTGCGGCGCATCGGCCTGGACGACGCGGCCAGCCCGCATCAGCACGACGCGGTCGCCCATCAGCATCGCCTCGTCGATGTCGTGGGTGACGATCAGCACGGTCTTGGACAGGCGCTTGAGGATCGCGCCGATCTCGGCTTGGAGCCGGCCGCGCGCCACCGGATCGACCGCGCCGAAGGGCTCGTCCATCAGGATCACCGGCGGGTCGGCGGCGAGCGCGCGGGCGACGCCGACGCGCTGGCGCTGTCCGCCGGAGAGCGCGTCCGGGCGGCGGTCGCGGTAGAGCGCCGGATCGAGCCCGACGAGGTCGAGCATCGCGTCGACGCGCGCCGCGATCCGCGTCTTCGGCCAGCCGAGCAGCTCGGGCACGGTCGCGACGTTCCGCGCGACGCTGCGGTGCGGGAACAGGCCGATGCCCTGGAGCACGTAGCCGATGCCGCGCCGAAGCGCGATCGGGTCGACGGCCGCGACGTCGTGCCCGCCGAGCGTGATGCGGCCGGCATCCGGCTCGATCAGGCGGTTGACCAGGCGCAGGGTCGTCGACTTGCCGCAGCCGGACGGCCCGATCAGCACGCAGGTGGTGCCCTCGGGGATCGTCAGGTCAAGCCGGTCGACGGCGGGGCCGGGCGCCCCAGCGAAGTGCTTGGAGACGCCCTCGAACCGGATCACCGTCGGTGCGGCGCGCTCGGACCCGTGCCCTCAGCAGCCCTTGCAGATCGAGGACATCGAGTTGCGCGTGCGGGCGTCCCAGGCCTTGTCGCGGGCGGCCGAGGCCTTCTGCGCCTTGATCATCTCGGCCTCGTTCGCCGCCTTCATCGCGGAGGCCTTGCTCGCCTCGCTGGCGGGGGGCGCGCCGGACGGCCGCGGCACGGTCGCGCCGGTGGCGGCCTTCTCGGCGAGGGCGGGGGCGGTCGCGAGGGCGGGGATCAGCAGGAGGAAGGCGAGGCGGCGGATCATGGTCGTCTCCGGGGCGTCGCGCGTGCGGCCGGCCGCACGTCCTCGTGCGGATCCCGATCGGGCGCGTCGTCGATGCAACCCATCCTAACGTGCACCTGGTCGAAAACTATGGCACGCCGACATCGAGGCCGGGCGATCGCGCCGGAGCGGAGAGGGGAGCGTCGATTGCCCGCAGCGCGACAGGACGGCGGGGCACCGTGCAACCGTCGCGAGCAGGTCGCCGATGCGCTCGCGCGGCTCGCCCGGCGCCTGCCCGGGTTCGAGGCCGAGGCGATCGTCGATTCGGCGCTCGCCAGCCCGGGCCTGCGCGGGGCGGCGCCCGAGACGGCGGCCCGGCTTGCGCTCGTCGCCTATGCCCGCCACGTCTTCACCGATTACGACGACCTCCTCGCCGAGGGCTACGACCGCGACAGCGCCCGCCACTTCGTCCTCGACGAGCTCAACGCCGTGCTGGCCGGCTGGGGCGCGGCGCCGATCCCGGAGGCCGATCCGGCCGACGACGCCGACGCGCCCTGAGGCGGTCCCGGTCGTTGCCGGGGGGCGTCCGGTGCGGATACACGGGGCGGGCGGGTTCGCGCGGAAACGGAAGCGTCAATCGTCACCATGAACGTGCTGGGCATCGAGACCACCTGCGACGAGACCGCCGCCGCGATCGTCGCGCCGGGGGAGGACGGCCGCGGCGTCATCCTGTCGAACGAGGTGCTGAGCCAGATCGCCGAGCACGCGGCCTATGGCGGCGTGGTGCCGGAGATCGCCGCCCGCGCCCATGTCGAGGTGCTCGACCGGCTGATCGCGCGGGCGCTCGACCGCGCCGGCTTGGCCCTCAAGGACGTGGACGGCATCGCGGTGGCGGCCGGCCCCGGCCTGATCGGCGGGGTGCTGATCGGCCTCGTCACCGCCAAGACCCTGGCGCTCGTGGCGCGCAAGCCCCTGCTCGCGGTCAACCATCTGGAGGCGCACGCGCTGACCGCGCGGCTGACCGACGGCCTGGCCTTTCCCTACCTCCTGCTGCTGGCGTCCGGCGGCCACACCCAGCTCGTGGCGGTGAAGGGCGTCGGCGACTACGTGCGCCTCGGCAGCACCATCGACGACGCCATCGGCGAAGCCTTCGACAAGGTCGCCAAGCTCCTGGGTCTGGCCTATCCCGGCGGCCCCGAGGTCGAGCGCATGGCGGAAGCCGGCGATCCGGAGCGGTTCACCCTGCCGCGGCCGATGCTCGGGCGTCGCGACGCCAACTTCTCGCTGTCCGGCTTGAAGACCGCGCTGCGGATCGAGGCGGAGCGCACCGCGCCGCTCGCCGAGCGCGACGTCGCCGACCTCTGCGCCGGCTTCCAGGCCGCGGTGGTCGACGTGGTGGTCGACCGCGTCCGCGTGGCGCTGCGCACCTTCTCCACCGTCGCCGGCCACCCGACCGCGCTCGTCGCCGCCGGCGGAGTCTCGGCCAACGGCGCGATCCGGCGGGCGCTGGCCGCGCTCGCGGGCGAGGCGGGCCTCGCCTTCGTCGCCCCGCCGCTGGCGCTCTGCGGCGACAACGGCGCGATGATCGCCTGGGCCGGCATCGAGCGGCTGCGCCTCGGGCTGACCGACGACATCACCGCGCCGGCCCGCGCCCGCTGGCCCTTCGCCGACGCCCCCCGCCCCGAGGCCAGCGCCGAATGAGCGGCGCCGCCCGCCACATCCTCTCGCGCGGCAATCTCCGCGATCTCCGCGTGACGGAGCCCGAGCCGGAGGCGGCTCCAGCCCCCGTCGGCGAGCCGCAGGCGCGGTGGCGCGAGCTGGTCGACCGCCTCCTGCCGCAGGCCGCGCCGGACCATCCCGACTGGCCCGTCGTGAACGACCACTGCTTCGCCCGCATCCTGCTCGACAACGCCTGCAACGGGCCGTGGCGCGAGAGCGTGGCGGCGCCGGCCTGGGCCAACATGCCGCCCGACCGGCTCGCGGTCGCGATCGACCTCGGCAACGCCGTGCTCGCCGGCCGCGCCGACCTCGCCCTGCTCAACCGCCGCTCCCTGCTATGGCGCGGCAAGCGCCGGCTGCCCAAGGCCCCCGACACCCTGGAGACCGGTTCGCTGCGCCTGCGCCGTTGGCGCCGATCGGACGACGAGCCGTTCGCGCGCCTGAACGCCGACCCCGCCGTGATGCGCCATTTCCCGAAGCTGAAATCGCCCGCCGAGAGCCTGACCGAGGCGCGGGCGCTCGACCGCCGCTTCGAGGCCGACGGCTTCGGGCCGTGGGCGGTCGAGGAGCCGGGCGGCCCGTTCCTCGGCTTCGTCGGGGCGATGCGGCTGATGCGGTCGATGCCGTTTTCCGGGGGCGAGCGCCCGGGCAGCCTGATCGAGATCGGCTGGCGCCTGAGCCCCGAGGCCTGGGGGCGCGGCATCGCCACGCGCGCCGCGCGCTTGGCGCTCGCCGACCTGTTCGGCCGCTGCGGGCTGCCGAGCGTGGTGGCGTTCACGGCGGTGGCCAACGCGCCGTCGCGACGGGTGATGGAGCGGCTCGGCATGGTGCGCGAGGCCGATTTCGACCATCCGGCGCTGACCGCCGGCCACCCGCTGCAACGGCACGTGCTCTATCGGCTCGCGGCGGCGGATTGTTCCGGAGACCCCGCATGAGCAGCGAGAACGCGCGACCCGTCGCGGTCGTCGGCGGCGGCGCATGGGGCACCGCCCTGGCGAACGCCGCCGCCGCGGCCGGGCGCCCGGTCACCCTGTGGCTGCGCGACGCCCGATCCGCCGCCACCCTCGAAGCCGAGCGCGAGAACCCGCGCTACCTGCCGGGCGTGAACCTGCATCCGCGCATCCGGGCGACGGCCGAGGCCGACGACCTCGCCGCCGCCGGGGCGGTGCTGCTGGTCACGCCGGCGCAGACTTCCCGCGCGGTGCTCGGGCAGCTCGCGCCCGCCTTCGCGCCGGGCACGCCGGTGATCCTGTGCTCGAAGGGCATCGAGCGGACGACCGGCGCCTTCATGAGCGCGGTGGCGGCCGAGGTGCTGCCGGCGGGTACGCCCGTGGCGGTGCTGTCCGGCCCGAGCTTCGCGGTGGACGTCGCGCGCAACCTGCCGACGGCGGTCACTTTGGCGGCCGCGGATGCGGACCTCGCGGCGCGCCTCGCGCGCCTGCTGTCCGGCCCGGCCTTGCGGCTCTACCACACCGACGACGTCCGCGGCGTCGAGATCGGCGGCGCCGGCAAGAACGTGCTCGCGATCGCATCGGGCATCGTCGCCGGGCGCGGCCTCGGCGAGAGCGCGCGCGCCGCCCTGATCGCCCGCGCCTTCGCCGAGCTGATGCGGTTCGCGCGAAGCTTCGGCGGCCGGCCCGAGACGCTGATGGGCCTGTCGGGGCTCGGCGACCTGGTGCTCACCGCATCCTCCGCGCAATCGCGCAACTTCGCCTTCGGCCTCGCCCTGGGGGCGGGCGCCACGCCGGAAGCCGCCGCCGGCGGCAAGCTCGCCGAGGGCGCCTTCACCGCCACCGCCCTGGTCGGGCTCGCCCGCGGGCAGGGGATCGAGATGCCGATCGCGGAAGCCGTCGCGGCGATCGTGGCCGGGCGGGCGAGCGTCGAGGACGTGGTCGCCGCGCTGCTTGCCCGCCCGCTGAAGGCGGAATCCGAATGACTCCGATCCAGGCCTTCCTCGCGGGCGGCGGCACCGACGGCGCCGGCCGCACGCTGGCCACCGTGCTCGCCTTCGACGACGACCGCATCGAGGCGGTCCACGACTTCATCCAGTGGTGCTTCCCCCTCGAGCAGGCGAGCCGCGCGGTGCCCGGTGCGCCGGTGCTGACGCCGGCGGAGGCGGACTCGATCCGTCGCGATCCGGCCGCCCGCGAGGGCCTGCGCGCGGCGCTCGCGCGGATGCGTCGGTTCTACGCCGACACCGATCGCTGGCTCGCGCCCCACGACCACAACCACCTGCGCATCACCCGCATCCTCACGGCGATCCGCGACCTGCTCGGGGAGGCGGAGGCGCAAGACTTCTACGCGTTCGCGACCGCGCGGAACGCAGGGGCCGGATCGCCGATCAACCCGGCGAGCCTCGCCTTCTGGGCCGCGGCGGTCGGCCGGTCCTGATCTTCGAGCAAGGGACGAGACGCATGCCCCACTGGCTCTACAAGTCCGAGCCCGCGACCTGGTCGTGGGCGCAGCAGGTCGCCGCCGGGGAAACCGGCACGCACTGGAACGGGGTGCGCAACCACCTCGCCAAGAAGCAGCTCATGGCGATGCAGGTCGGCGACCTCGGGTTCTTCTACCACTCGAACGAGGGCAAGGCCGTCGTCGGGATCGTGCGGGTGATCAAGCCGTACTACCCGGATCACACCGACGCGAGCGGACGCTTCGGCATGGTCGACCTCGCCGCCGTCGAGACGCTGCCGAATCCCGTCACCCTCGACGCGATCAGGGCCGAGTCGGCGCTCAAGGACATGGTCCTTGTGAACAACTCACGCCTCTCGGTGCAGCCGGTGACGGAGGCCGAGTGGGCGCTGGTCCGGGCGATGGGCGGGCTCGGCTGATCGCCGGCCAGGGCATCGTGCGGGGTCGCATCCGCTTCGCGCGAGCCGGACCTCACCGCGCCTGGGGATGCGTCAGGCGGCCCTGGCGGCGGGCGCCTTGGCGCGGACCGACGCCGCGGGCTTCTCCGGCTCCGGGCCGACGGCGACGGCGGCGAGGGTGTCCATCACACGGCTCGCCGGCAGCGTGACGATCACCTCGGTGCCCTCGCGCGGCTTCGACTTCAGCGTGAAGTTTCCGCCATGCAGGTCGACGAGGCCCTTCACGATCGGCAGGCCGAGGCCGGAACCCTGCTCCGCGGTCTTGATCGCCAGCGAACCGCGGCCGAACGAGGACATCACGGTGCCGAGCTCGTCCTCCGGGATGCCGGGGCCGCTGTCCTTGACCGCGACGTACTGGCCGCCGGAGCTGGTCCAGCCGACCTTGATCGTGATCTCGCCGCCCGGCGGCGTGAACTTCACCGCGTTCGAGAGCAGGTTCAGCACCACCTGCCGCAACGCCCGCTCGTCGGCCCAGAGCCGCGGCAGGGTCTCGTCGACGAAGTCCAGGAAGGTCTGGTTCTTGCCGCGCGCCTTGAGCCCCATCATGTGGCGGCATTCCTCGACGATGTGGGCGAGCTTCACCGCCTCCTCGTTGAGCTCGTAGCGGCCGGCCTCGATCCGCGAGAGGTCCAGGATCTCGTTGATGAGGTTCAGGAGGTGCATCCCGCTGTCGTGGATGTCGTTGGAATACTCGCCGTAGCTCGGCGCGGTGTGCGGGCCGAAGACCTCGTTCTTCATCACCTCCGAGAAGCCGAGGATGGCGTTGAGCGGCGTGCGCAGCTCGTGGCTCATGGTGGCGAGGAAGCGCGACTTGGCGAGGTTCGCCTCCTCCGCCCGGCGCCGGGCCTCGTCGGAATTGGCCTTGGCCTCCTCCAGCTCGCCGAACACCGCGTCCTTCTCCGCCCGCGACTGCAGCGCGCCGATAGTCGAGGTGTAGATGCGGCGGGCAAGGCCGAGGAAGAAGATCTGCGAGCCGATCGCCATCGCGACCAGCATCACCGCGTCCATTTGGCGGGTGAAGGCGAGCAGGCACAGGGTCGCCAGGGCCAGCGGCACCAGGGCGGCGACGGCGGCGGCGGGAACGGTGGCGGCCACCATCGTCGCGACCGCGGCCGCGATCACCAGGCCGAACATCGAGAAGTGCCAGCCGCCGACCGCGCCGAGCCCGATCAAAGCCGACCAGCTCAGGCTCTGCAGCACCTCGCCGAAGGCGAAGCGGCGGCGCCAGCGCGCGAGCGACACCGTGTCCGGCTCGGCGCGCAGGAAGCTCCGGCTCATCGACGCGTTGAGGGTGATCATCAGGAAGGCGCACAGCGCCCAGAGCGACGCGACCAGCGGCTCGACCCAGAAGCAGGCGGCGCCGGCCAGCGCCATCGCGAACAGCCCGAGCGGGATGCCCGCGCCGGCGCGATACTGCGCGTAGAGGCGCAGCAGCTCGTAGTCGAACGCCCGTTCGAGGCCCGTCTTCGAGGTCAGCTTCTCGCGGACCGAGCGCATGTCGCGCGCGACGCCACGGCGGCGCACGGCCTCCTCCGACGAAGGACCGCGGCCGCGCTGCACCATCTCGACCGTCAGTTCGGACATCGGCCTCTTCGAAGGCTGGACGTAGGGGGCGCCGGTGCGGGGTGCCCGACCGCAACATGCGGCGGATCGACGATGCGCGGGATGTGTTAAGAACGGCCTGCCGCGAGGGCGAGGATTGTCGCCATCGCGCGAAGCGTGCACTGACGTTCCGGACCGTTCGCGGTTCGTGCGCGGACGCACATCTTGTGGATGCGTCCGAGGATTAGCCATCGACGGCATAAGCTCTGCGCGCGGGAGATCTCGGATGTTGAACCTCACCGTGAACGGCGTCCGGCACACCGTCGACGCCGATCCCGAGATGCCGCTGCTCTGGGCGCTGCGCGACCACCTCGACAAGACCGGAACCAAGTACGGCTGCGGCATCGCGCAGTGCGGCGCCTGCACGGTCCATCTCGACGGCCAGCCGGTCCGCTCCTGCCAGACCAGGATCGGCGACGTCGGCGAGGCCAAGATCACGACGATCGAGGGCATCTCGGGCCGCGTCGCGGAGGCGGTGCAGGGCGCGTGGCGCAAGCTCGACGTCGTCCAGTGCGGCTACTGCCAGTCCGGCCAGATCATGTCCGCGATCGGCCTTCTCACCGACAACCCGAAGCCGTCCGAGGCCGACATCGACGGCGCGATGGACGGCAACATCTGCCGGTGCGGCACCTATCAGCGCATCCGCGCGGCGATCCACGAGGCCGCCCGCACCCTCGCCTGATCCGGCTCGTCCGCGCGTCCCTTCGCGCGGATCGCACGGCCAGTCGCTCGCCCCCTTCGAACGCCCTTCGCCCGTTCCCGAACTGACCGGAGCCACGCCATGCTGAAGATCCGTCAGACGGACCCGCGCTCCCCGCGCGCGACCCGCCGCAGCTTCCTCGCCGGCGGCGCCGCCGCGACGGGCGCGATCGTCATCGGCTTCCGCCTCGATCTGAAGAACACCGCCCGCGCCGCCGCCGGCCCCGACCTGTCGGGTGTGAAGGCCGATCCGAACGCCTTCGTGCGGATCGGCGCCGACGACACCGTGACGGTGATCATCAAGCACCTCGACATGGGGCAGGGCAACACCACCGGCCTCGCCACCATCCTCGCCGACGAGCTCGATGCGGACTGGTCGCGGGTGCGCACCGAGTTCGCGCCGGCCGACGCCGCCCGCTACAACAACCTGCTGATGGGCCCGATCCAGGGAACCGGCGGCTCGACGGCGATCGCCAATTCTTGGTTCCAGCTGCGCAAGGCCGGCGCCGCCGCCCGCGAGATGCTGGTCGCAGCCGCCGCCTACCAGTGGAAGGTGCCGGCGGCCGAGATCACCGTCGCGAACGGCGTCGTCCGGCACGCGGCCTCGAGCCGGCAGGCCCGGTTCGGCGAGCTGGCGGCCTCCGCCGCGACGCTTCCGGTGCCGCAGGAGCCGCGCCTGAAGGACCCGAGCCAGTGGACGCTGATCGGCCAGCGTACGCCGCGCCTGGATTCCGCGGCCAAGACCGACGGCAGCGCCGTCTACGCCCTCGACATCCGTCGGCCCGGCCAGGTCACCGCCGTCGTCGCCCGCCCGCCGCGCTTCGGCGGCGCGGTGAAGAGCTTCGACGACGCCGCGACCCGCAAGGTCGCGGGCGTCGTCGACGTCGTCGCGATTCCCTCCGGCGTCGCGGTCGTCGCCAAGGACACTTGGTCGGCGATGAAGGGCCGCGAGGCGCTGAAGGTGGTGTGGGACGACGGCGCGGCCGAGACGCACTCCTCCGACGCGATCCTCGCCGGCTACCGCGAGCAGGCCAAGCGCCCCGGCCTCGTCGCCTCCGAGCGCGGCGACGCGGAGGCCGGCATCAAGGGCGCGGCCAAGGTCCTGGAGGCGGAGTTCACCTTCCCCTACCTGGCGCACGCCGCGATGGAGCCGCTGAACGCGACGATCGAGCAGGCGCCGGACGGCGGCTACGACGTCTATGCCGGCCTGCAGTTCCAGACGATCGAGCAGGCCGCGGTCGCCGCCGTGATGGGCACCACCACCGACAAGGTCCGCCTGCACACGCAATGGGCCGGCGGCTCGTTCGGCCGGCGCGCGACGCCGACCGCCGACTACATCGCCGAGGCCGCGACCATCCTCAAGGCGACCCGGGCCAAGGCGCCGGTCCACCTCGTCTGGACCCGCGAGGACGACATGTCCGGCGGCTACTACCGCCCCACGGTCTACCACAAGGTCCGCGCCGGGCTCGACGCCAAGGGCGGGATCGTCGGATGGCAGCACGTGATGATCGGCAAGTCGATCATGATCGGCTCGCCGTTCGAGGCGATGATCGTCAAGAACGGCATCGATTCGACCACCGTCGAGGGCGCCTCCGACACCGCCTACGCGCTCCCGGCCTACCGCTTCGAGGTCCACAACGCCCGCGAGGGCGTGCCGGTCCTGTGGTGGCGCTCGGTCGGGCACAGCCACACCGCGCAGGCGATGGAGGTGTTCATCGACGAGCTGGCGCATGCCGCCGACGTCGACCCGCTCGCCTACCGGCTCTCGCTTCTGACCGGAGCCCCGCGCCTCTCGGGCGTCCTCAAGCTCGCCGCCGAGAAGGCGGACTGGGACGCCGGCAGCAAGGCCAACGGCAAGGGCCGCGGCCTCGGCATCGCCGCCCACGAATCGTTCGGCTCCTACGTGGCGATGGTCGCCGACATCACGGCGGAGGACGCCAAGGTGAAGGTCAACCGCATCGTCACGGCGGTCGACGTCGGCGTGGCGGTGAACCCGGACGTGATCCGCGCGCAGGTCGAGGGCGCGGTCGGCTTCGCGCTGTCGTCGGTGCTGCGCAACCGCATCACGCTCAAGGACGGCGTGGTGCAGGAGAAGAACTTCGACACCTACGAGCCGACGCGCATGAGCGAGATGCCCGTGGTCGAGGTCCACATCATGCCGTCCTCGGCGGCACCGACCGGCATCGGCGAGCCGGGCGTGCCGGTGCTCGCGCCGTCGATCTCCAATGCGATCTTCGCCGCGACCCGGCAGCGCCTGCGCTCGCTGCCGCTCGACCTGGCCGGCTTGAAGGGCGTGTGAGGTTCGACACGCCGCGGATGCGGGGCAGGGCGTAGCGTCGGCCCGCTTCCCAGAGCTTCGAACCCAACTGCAACCACGGCGCGGGCCTCGTCCCGCGCCGTTTCTTTTGGTCGCGTCGGTCCGGGCTCGCCGAAGCGCGACGCGGTGCCCATGTCGCATCCAGCATGGACACCGCCTTCGACCGCACCGCCGCGCGCCTGCGCGCCTGCCGGATCTGCCGCGACGCGCCGCTCTACGGGCCGCCGCTGCCGCAGGAGCCGCGCCCGATCGTCCAGGGGACCGCCACGGCGCGGCTGTGCATCGCGAGCCAGGCGCCCGGAACGCGGGCGGACCGCACCGGCATTCCGTTCATGGACCCGTCGGGGGTGCGCCTCCGGTCCTGGCTCGGTCTCGACGAGCCCGCCTTCTACGACGCGAGCCGGGTGTCGATCGTGCCGATGGGCTCGTGCTTCCCGGGGCTCGATGCCAAGGGCGGCGACAAGCCGCCGCGGCGCGAATGCGCCGAGCGCTGGCGCGACGAGCTCTTCGCCGGCCTGCCGCATCTCGAGCTCGTCCTGGTGATCGGCCAGTACGCGCAGGTGTGGCACCTCGGCAAGATGCCGGACGGGCTCACCGGCACGGTGCGGCGCTG
The DNA here is from genome assembly GCF_022829485.1 of Methylobacterium sp. J-059. NCBI lineage: Bacteria > Pseudomonadati > Pseudomonadota > Alphaproteobacteria > Hyphomicrobiales > Methylobacteriaceae > Methylobacterium > Methylobacterium sp. J-059. The sequence continues at coordinate 13,667 of NZ_JAKSYA010000097.1, read as the reverse complement.
GCGCCAGATCCTCGCCGAGCCGCGTGCCCCGCGGGTGCTGCCGCTGCCCCATCCGTCCTGGCGCAACAACGGCTGGCTCAAGCGGGAGCCCTGGTTCGAGGCCGAGCTTCTGCCGGTGCTGAAGGTCGAGGTGGCCCGCGTCATGGCGGGCGGGGTCACGGCGAACGGAGTCATGGCTTCCGGCGTCATGGCTGCCCCCGCGGGGGCGCGATTGACACCGCACCCGGCCGCGTGATCGGGAACTGCGATGCGAGATCAGCCGAACCCGAGCCCGACCGACCCGCGCGACCGCCTCATCGTCGCCCTCGACCTCGACGACCCGGCGGCGGCCCGCGTGCTGATCGACCGGATCGGGGACGCGGCGACGTTCTACAAGATCGGCTACCGCCTGGCCTATGCCGGCGGGCTGTCGCTGGTGCCGGAACTCGCCGCGCGCGGGCTCAAGGTCTTCCTCGACCTCAAGCTGCACGACATCGGCAACACGGTGGAGGAGGGGGTGCGTGCGCTCTCCGGCCTCGGCGCGACCTTCCTGACGGTGCATGCCTACCCGCAGACCATGCGCGCGGCGGTGCGCGGGCGCGGCGCGTCCGACCTGAAGATCCTCGCGGTGACGGTGCTCACCTCCTACGACGAGGGCGACGCGCGCGAATCCGGCTACGCGCTGCCGATCTCCGACCTCGTCGCGCACCGCGCCTTCCAGGCGGCCGAGGCCGGCATCGACGGCATCGTCTGCAGCGCCTTCGAGGCGGAGGCCGTCCGCACCGTTGTCGGCCCGGGCAGCCTGATCGTGACGCCGGGCATCCGCCCGGCCGGCAGCGCCGCCGGCGACCAGAAGCGGGTGATGACCCCGGGCCAGGCGCGCGCGGCGGGCATCGACCACGTCGTCGTCGGCCGCCCGATCACCGCTGCCGCAGATCCGCGCGCCGTGGCACAAGCGATCCTCGCCGAGATGGCAGCACAGGAGTGACGAGAATGACGCGCGGCTACTGGATCGTCCGGGTCGATGTGCGGGACGCGGAGGCCTACAAGGACTACGCCGCCTCGAACGGCGCCGCCTTCGCCGAGTTCGGCGGCCGCTTCCTCGTGCGCGGCGGACGCTTCGAGGCGGTGACCGGGACGGCGCGTGCCCGCAACGTGGTGATCGAGTTCGCGAGCTACGACGACGCGCTCGCCTGCTGGAAGTCGGACAGCTACCAGGCCGCGCGCGCCAAGCAGAAGAACGGCGCCGACGCCGACATCCTGATCATCGAGGGCTACGACGGCGAGCAGCCGAACGTCGGCATCGCGCCGGAGCCGGCCAACCCCGCATCGGAGTGACCGACCCGTCTCAGCGGCCGGCCGGTCGCAGGCTTCGCAGCAGGAACGCGATCATCACGTCGAGGTCCGGCACGGGCGCGTCGGGATACTGGCTGACCAGCAGCGGATGGCTGTAGCGCGCGATCGCCGTGTGCAGGCAGCGCGCCGTGCCGGCCGGATCGTCCGTCTCGAACTCGCCGCGCGCGACGCCGTCGACGACGATCCGCTCGAACACCGCCCCGATCCGGTCGACGTGGTGGCGGCAGACCTCCCAGCTCTCGCTCATCGCCGCCTCGATCATCTCGTGCATGCGCGGGAAGGCGCGGCAGCGCTCGGAGGTGTCGCGGTACAAGGCCCCGATCACCGCCGTCAGGCGGTCCGCGGCGCGCGAGCCCGGGGCGTCGGCGATCGTCGAGATCAGCGCCTCGACCTCGCCGACCAGGCGCTCGACCACCGCCTCGTTGATCGCCTTCTTCGAGTCGAAGAACCGGTAGACGTTGGCCGGGCTCATCTTCAGCGTCTTGGCGATGTCGGCGACGGTGGTCTTCTGGTAGCCGATCTCGCGGAACGAGCGCTCGGCCGTCGCCAGGATCCGGCAGCGCGTCGTCGGCGCGCTCTCGTCGCTCTGGATGCGTTCTAGGTCGACGGCGATGGTCATGAACCGAGCGTATGCCGCAATCCGGCAAAGCGTCAAAATGTCGGACCGCGGACCTGTGAGGAACCGGGCCGCGACGCCCGAATTGGCCCGCTGAAACGGCCCGATGGCGGGGCCGGACCACCTCCAGCAGCGAAGCCGGCACCGATGAAGCTCGAAGGCAAGAAGGCCCTGATCACCGGTGCGGATTCCGGGATCGGCCGGGCCACCGCACTCCTGTTCGCGCAGCACGGCGCGGACGTCGCGATCACCTACAACACCGACGCGGACGGCATCGCCGAGACCGCGCGCCTGGTCGAGGAGACCGGGCGCCGGGCGCTGGTGATCCAGAACGACGTCGGCGACCCGGCCTCCGTCACCGCCACCTTCGACCGCATCGCCAGCGACCTCGGGCCGATCGACATCCTGGTGGCCAATGCCGGGCAGGCGATGAGCGGGATGGCGGTGGCGGACATGGAGGATGCGCGGCTGGAGCAGATCCTGCGCGTGAACCTGATGGGGCCGCTGTTCTGCGCCCGCGCCTTCATCAAGCTGCGCCGGGTGCAGGGCGGCCGCGGCAAGATCGTGATGGTCTCGTCGGTCGCGCAGCACCTGCCGACGCCGGAAAGCGCGCCCTACGGCATGTCGAAGGCGGGCGTCGGATCGCTCTGCCGAAGCCTGTCGCGCGAGCTCGCCGAGGACAAGATCAACGTCAACAACGTCGCGCCCGGCCTGATCGAGACGCCGATGACCGCCGACCGCTTCGAGGACCCGAAGGTGCTCGACAAGTCGCTCGAGCGGATCCCGTGGCATCGCGCCGGGCAGCCCGACGACATCGCCAAGGCGATCCTCTACCTCAGCAGCGACGATGCCGACTACGTCACCGGGCACACCCTCGTCGTCGACGGCGGCCTGACGATGCAGTGGGGCGGCGCCTGAACCGCGATCGGCCGTTTCGACCGCGTCTCTCGGGAAATCTCGGCAACGTTAACAGGATGGTAGCGGACTTCAGTCACATCTGAGGGTATGCTGTTCCAGTTCAGAACCAGAGCCCCAGCGCGCACCATCGACGCCTCCACGCCAGTGGAGGCGATCGAGCAGCTCAAGCCCGAGGCGGCCGTCGCGGCGCGCCTCGACGGCGACGTGGTGAACGCCATCGAGGAAGACGTCCGCTCCGCGATCGAAGGGGTGAGCCGCTCGATCGAGACCGCGCAGAGCGACGTCGCCGAGATGAAGGGCGGCCTCTCCGCGATCCGGGCGCAGATGGACGACCTCGTCCAGGTCTCGCGAAACGCGGCCGCCGCGACCGCGAGCCTTGCCGGCCAGACCGGAAGCCTGTCGACCCTCGCGAGCCAGACCGCCGCGGCCATGTCGCAGGCCGGCGGCCATCTCGACCATGCCGGCGATCGCGGCTCCGAGGCGCGCGCCCTGATCGCGACGCTGGCCCAGGCCGGCGACGAGATCGCCGGCATCGTCGACACGATCGCCGCGGTGGCGCGGCAGACGAACCTGCTCGCGCTGAACGCCACGATCGAGGCCGCCCGCGCCGGCGAGGCCGGGCGCGGCTTCGCGGTCGTCGCCGCCGAGGTCAAGGCGCTCTCGGTCGAGACGGCACGGGCGGCCGAGGAGGTGCGGACCCGCGTCCTGCGCCTGCGGGAAGGCGCCGCCGCCTCCGGCGCCGCGATCGAGGCCGCGGCCGGAGCCATCGAATCGGTCCGCCCGTCCTTCGCCAGCGTCCGGGAGATCGCCGACATCCAAGCCCGCACGGTCACGAGCATCGTCGACGAGGCGACCCGCACCTCGGACCTCGTCGCGCATCTCGACGCGGATGCGGGCTCGGCCAGCGCCGCCGCGTTCGACCTCGACCGCCAGGCGGAGCGCATGCAGTCGGCCACCGCGTCCGCGGCCGAGCAGGCCGGCCGCCTGGGCCAGCGCTTCGTCACCGTGGTCCGCCAGAGCGAACTCGGCGACCGGCGCCGGTTCGATCGTTACCCGGCCGACCTCCAGGTCCGCCTGCCGGATGGGCGCAGCACCCGCACGGTCGATCTGAGCGAGGGCGGCGTCCTGCTGCGCACGCCGGAGGGGGAAGCCATCGCGGTCGGCGCCGGCATCGCCATCGCGATCGACACCGTCGGCGAGGTCCAGGCGCACGTGGTGGCGACGAGCGCGATGGGGGTGCACTGCGCGTTCCAGGCGAACGACGGCGCGTTCCGCGACAAGCTGCTGGCGAAGATCGCGTCGATCCACGCGGAGCACACGCCCCTGATCGTCAAGGTCCAGGCCCTGGCGGCGCAGGCCGCGTCGATCCTCGAAGGAGAGCTGGCCGCGAAGCGCGTGTCGGAGGCGGCCCTGTTCGACACCGACTACCAGCCGATCGCCGGCTCGAACCCGGCGCAATTCATGACGCGGTCGGTCGAGCCGATCGTGCGGTTGCTCGGACCGATCCTCGAGGCGGAACTCGGGCGTGACGAGCGAATGATGTTCTGCATCCTGACCGACCGTAACGGCTTCCTGCCGTTCCACAACCGGGTCTACTCGCAGCCGCAGCGCAGCGACGACCCGATGTGGAACCACGTCAACGCGCGGAACCTGCGCATCTTCGACGACCGAACCGGCATCACGGCGGCGCGTTCAATGCGGCCGGTGACGCTTCAGGTCTACCGACGCGAACTCGGCACCCAGATCATCATGGTGACCGAGGTCGACGCACCGCTGAAGATCAACGGGCGCCACTGGGGCGGCTGCCGGACCGCCTATCGCTTGTGACCGACACGGGCCGGAGGGCCCGCATCACCCTGATCGATCGAACGCCGAAAAAGCAGCCGGCTTACGAACCGAACTGCGAGCCGAGCTGCTCGAGGTATTCGGCGAGGTCGACGCCGCCGACGCGCTTGCCGTAGTCGAAGCGCATGCCCTGGCGGATGTCGACCGCCGCGCTCTTGGTCGTCAGCGTGAACGGGCGGACGCAGACCCAGGCGCCGTCGCGGCGGTGTTCGAAGTATCCGAGGATTTCGTGCTTGGCCATGTCTCGGTCCCGTACGGATTTTCGGGATAACGAGCACGGCCCGACTTCGTTCGACGCGCGCGGAGATTTATCCGCATCTTACCGTCAAGCTTTGGTCTTTGCAGGGCAGCACGTGTTTGCTGCGAAGCAACATGGCGACGCACGACGAACCTTGTTCCGACGCGCATGAGCTGGGCGCTTCGTCGATCGCCGCCTCCCGCGCGTCCCTGGTGCCGAGATGCCGCGCAGCGACACCGCAGACGGCCGCGTGATCCCACGAGCTTGCTGCTTCCGAGGTCCACTCGGCGCGATCACTTCAGCACGCGGTGATGGGTAAGAGCGAGGCCGGTCGCAACGCCGGCCGCTCGCCGCGTTCAGCCGCCCGGCTTGGCGGCGTTGACGAGGTCCGGAGGCGTGATCTCGGGCAGCGCGATCGCCTGCGACGCATCCGGCCGCGTCCGGCGTCGCATCGGCGCGAGGGCCTGCGGCTGGCCGGTCTCGAGCGCGCGCTCGATCGCGGCGAGGATGCGGACGTCGGCCAGCCCCTCCTCGCCGTCCGGCTCCGGCACGCGGCCGTTCAGGATGCAATCCGAGAAGTACCGCGTCTCGGCCCCGAACTGGTCGACGCTCGGATAGGACAGGGCTTCGGTCTCGCCGCCACGGGTCAGCTCGCCCGCGAGCGACTGGCCGAAGGTGAAGCCCGGCGCCATCAGGAGGTCGCCCTCGGTCCCGGCGATGCGGTAGGCGTCGACCGAGTCGGTCTCGTAGGAGACGGTGAACTGCGCGAGGCGGTCGCCGGGGAAGCGGAGCGTGACCGCGACGGTGCCGTGGAAGGCGTAGGGGCTTCCCGGCCGGCGGGCACCGTGGGCGTGGACCTCGACCGGCTCGTCGGCGAACAGGTTGCGCACGGCGTTGATCGGGTAAGTGCCCATGTCCGGCACCGGCCCGGCTCAGTAGCCCTGGTGCGCGCGGTGGTTCTCGGTCGCGACGTGCTGGCCGAAGGTCGCGGTGAAGACCAGCGGCTCGCCGATCGCGCCGGTCCGCACCCGCTCGATCGCGTCGAGGGTGCCGGGCTCGAAGTGCAGGCGGTAGGCCAGCATCAGCCGGGCGTTGCCGCGCTCGGCCGCGGCGATGATCGCCTCGCACTCGGCGACGCTCGTCGCCATCGGCTTCTCGAGCAGCACATGGATGCCGGCCTCCAGCGCGGGCACGGCGAATTCGCGGTGCATCCCGTTCGGCAGCGAGAGGTAGACGGCATCGAACAGGCCGGAGGCCAGCGCCTCAGCGTAGCGGTCGTAGGAGAAGGTGGTTAGGCGATAGCGTTCGCCGAGCGAAGCGGCCTTCTCTGGATCGCCGGTGACCAGCGCCGTGATCGTGGAATTGCCGGTCTGCGCCACCGCCGGCATGAAGGCGGCCTGCGAGATCCAGCCGCCGCCGACCACCGCGTAGCGGATCGCCTTCGCATCACTCATGGTCGCCCCCGGGTTACGCCGATGCAGGCGCAACGCGAGGTGCGAGCCGAGGTTTCCGAACGCTCGCGGCGCGGAGGCGGTTTCGCGTCAGGCGGCGGGCTTCAGGGCGCCGATGTTGTCGTGGAAGTCGGGCCCGTTGGTGGTCTTCGCCACGTGGCCGGCGCGGACGAGGTAGTCGCCGAAGCGCTCGCCCGGATTCCGGCCGCGCGCGTAGGCGGCGAAGAGCGGGTCGAGGGTGTCGCGGATCTCGTCGGCCTTCACGTCCTCGCGGTAGAGCTTGCCCAGGCGCGAGCCGTCGAAGGCGGCGCCGAGGTAGAGGTGGTAGCGCTCGGGGCCGCGGCCGACGAGGCCGATCTCGGCGATGAACGGGCGGGCGCAGCCGTTCGGGCAGCCGGTCGAGCGGATCGTGATCTCGTCGTCCTGCAGGCCGTGGCGGGCGAGGCTCGCCTCCAGCTCGGTCATCAGGTCGGGCAGGTAGCGCTCGCTCTCGGCCAGGGCGAGGCCGCAGGTCGGCAGCGCGACGCAGGCGATCGAGTTGCGCCGCAGGGCGCCGGCGCCCTTGGTCAGACCGTATTCGTCGACCAGCGCCTCGATCGCCGCCCGCTTCTCGGAGGGCACGTTGGCGATGATCACGTTCTGGTTGCCGGTGAGCCGGAAGTCGCCCTCATGCTCGGTGGCGATCCGGCGCAGGCCACTCAGGAACTTCGGGCCGTCCTCGTAATCCTTGATCCGGCCCGACGGCACGTAGAGCGTCAGGTGGTGGCGGCCGTCGTCGCCTTCGGTCCAACCGTAGCGGTCGCCGTTGCCGGTGAAGGCGAACGGCTTCGGGTCGGCGAAGGCCTTACCGACGCGCGCCTCGACCTCGGCGCGGAACGCCTTCAGGCCGTAGCGCTCGATCGTGTACTTGAGCCGGGCGTTCTTGCGGTTGGTGCGGTTGCCCCAGTCGCGCTGCACCGTCATCACCGCTTCGGCGACCTTCACCGCCTCGTCCGGCTTGCAGAACAGCATCAGGTCGGCGGTGCGCGGGAAGGTGTCCGGCTCGCCGTGGGTCATGCCCATGCCGCCGCCGACGGTGACGTTCCAGCCGGTGAGCTTGTTGGCCTTGTCGAGGATCGCGATGAAGCCGAGGTCGTGCGCGAACACGTCGACCTCGTTCGAGGGCGGCACCGCGACGACGATCTTGAACTTCCGCGGCAGGTAGGTCTTGCCGTAGACCGGCTCGAACTCCTCCTCGCCGCCGACGACCTTCTCGCCGTCGAGCCAGATCTCGCGCCAGGCGTTGGTCCGCGGCAGCAGCGAATCGGAGATGTCCTTGGCCAGCTCGTAGGCCGCGGCGTGCGCGTGGGTCTGGGCCGGGTTGGTCGCGGCCATGACGTTGCGGTTGACGTCGCCGCAGGCAGCGATGGTGTCGAGCAGCGCGGCGTCGATCGCCGCCATGGTGCGCTTGAGGTTCGACTTGATCACGCCGTGATACTGGAAGGTCTGGCGCGTCGTCGCGCGGATCGCGTCGCCGGCATAGGTCGTGGCGATGTCGTCCAGCGCAAGCCACTGTTTCGGGCTGATGACGCCGCCGGCGATGCGCAGGCGGATCATGAAGGCGTAGGCCTTGTCGAGCTTCTTCTTGGTCCGCTCCGGGCGCAGGTCGCGATCGTCCTGCAGGTACATCCCGTGGAACTTCACGAGCTGGCCGTCATCGTCGGAGATCGCGCCGGTGGCGTGCTTGAGCAGCCCGTCGGCCAAGCCGCCGCGGAGATAGCCGCTGGCGATCTTCAGATGCTCGTTGTGCGCGAGCCCCGCAGCCCGCGCGGCCTCCGCCTCGTCGATCGGGCGGCCGGTCGGCGGGGTCTCGTAGACGCGCTCGGAAGCAGGCTTGTGGTCGTCCATGGCGGTGATCCGTCTCGATTCGTTTCGACTGCCGACGCATCTCCCTCCCCCCCTTTGCGGGGGAGGGTGGCCCCTGCGTCAGCAGGGGTCGGGAGAGGGGAGCGCCGTATCCGGCATCGTCGCTCCCCTCTCCCGACCCGCTTCGCGGGCCACCCTCTCCCGCAGGGGGGAGAGGGACGAGGTGGCGTCAGTACACGTCCTGCTGGTAACGCCCGGCGCGCTCAAGGGCCGACACCGCCGCTGCGGCATCGTCGGCACTCAGGCCCTTCACCGCCGCGTAGGCGTTCTCGACCGCGACGCGGACGTCCTTAGCCATCGCCTTGGCGTCGCCGCAGACGTAGAGGTGCGCGCCGCCCTCCAGCCACTCCACCAGCTCCTCGCGATGCTGGTCGATGCGGTGCTGCACGTAGAGCTTCTCCGGCTGGTCGCGCGAGAACGCCACGTCGATCTTGGTAAGCGAGCGGTCCTCCAGCGCCTCCTGCCATTCGAGCTGGTACAGGAAGTCGTGGGTGAAGTGCCGGTCGCCGAAGAACAGCCAGGAGCGGCCAGTGGCCTCGACCGCGCGGCGCTCCTGCACGAAGGCGCGGAACGGGGCGACGCCGGTGCCGGGCCCGACCATGATGATGTCGGTCGCCGGGTCGGCGGGCAGGCGGAAGTGGCGGTTCGGCTTCAGGCGGACCCGGAGCTTGGCGCCGTCCGACATTCGGTCGGCGACGTGGGTCGAGGCGACTCCGGTCCGCGCCCGGCCGTGGGTCTCGTAGCGCACGGCGGCGATCACGAGGTGGACCTCGTCGCCGACTTCCTTGCGCGAGGAGGCGATCGAGTAGGCGCGCGCCGGCAGCGGACGGGTGATGCCGCCGAGATGCTCGGCGGTCAGGGCCGCCGGGTAGGTCTCGATCAGGTCGATGAGGTGGCGGCCCTCGATCCAGGCGCGGACCTCGCCGCTCTCGATCAGCCGCTTGGCCTCGTCGTGCCCGGTCGCCTTCACGAAGCGCTCGACCGTGGCGGCCGAGAGGGTGGTGATGTCGCGCTCGGCGAGCAGCGAGCGGCGCAGGGCCTCGTCGCCGGTCAGGCCGGTCGCCTTCAGGATCTCCTCGACCAGGGCCGGATCGTTCTCCGGGTAGATCTCGAGCGAGTCGCCGGGCTCGTAGGCGGGCGCGCCGTCCTCGAAGGCCAGCGCGAGGTGGATCGTCTCCTTGTCCGAGCGCGACGAGTTGAGGTTCACGTGCTCGACCACCTCGACCACGACCGGCTCGCGGCTCGGCTCGGCATCCTCGTCCTCGGCAGCCGTGGCGCGGGCGAAGTCGACCGCCACGACGTTGTCGGCGGCGACCGGGGCCGGCGCCAGCGCCTTCAGCGTGTCCTTGATCCAGGCGGCGGCCGGCGTCTCGTAGTCGAGGTCGAGGTCGGCGCGCTCGGCCGCCCGCTTGCCGCCCAGCGCCTCGAAGCGCGCGTCGAGCGCCTTACCGATGGCGCAGAACTCGGCGTAGGAGGTGTCGCCGAGCGCGAGCACCGCGAACTCGACGCCGTCGAGGCGCGGGGCGCCGTCGCCCATCAGGGCGTTGTAGGTGTGGGTCGCGCGGGCGGGCGGCTCGCCTTCGCCCCAGGTCGCGGCGATGGCGACGAGCTTGCCGGCCTTCGGCAGCACGGCGAGGTCGAGGTCGGCGAAGTCGATGACCTTCGGCTTGAAGCCCTGCTTGCGCGCGAGCTTGGCGACGGTGCCGGCCAGGGCCTCGCAGTTGCCGGATTCGCTGGCGTAGATGATCGTCAGCGGCTCGGCGGCCTTCGGCGGAGCGGCCGGTGCCGCCGCAGGCTGCCCGCCGGCCGCGTCGATCCCGGCGAGGAAGCCGGCGAGCCAGGCGCGCTGGATTGCGGTGGCGCTGCCGAGCACGGCGTCGAGGCTGGCCCGCTCGCTGTCGCCGAACGGCGCGGTGCGGGGAAGAAGGCTTTGGCGTGACATCGGAAGACCATGTCGTGGGGCGGAAGGCCCCTGTCAACGGGAAAACGTCCGTTTTACAGAACGCTTGATTTGGAGAAGGAGTCGATCGTCGTTGCGGCGCAAAAAAGAACTTTATTCTCCGACCGCCACGAGGGTCGGCGGCAATCCCTGGATCTGGCGGCCGTTCGTCGGCGGCGCGGGCAGCGGCAGGGCCGTCGTCGACTTCACCTTCTCCATCGCGAAGCGCGAGGTGACGTTCTTCAACGGCAGCGTCGCGATCAGGCGCTTATAGAACGTGTCGTAGGCGCTCATGTCGGCCACGACGACGCGGAGCATGTAATCGACGTCGCCGGCCATGCGGTAGAATTCCAGCACCTCGGGCATCGCCGAGACGGTGCCGGCGAATCGCTCCAGCCACTCGCGCGAATGGTCGGCGGTCTCGATCGAAACGAACACGGTGAGCCCGAGGCCGAGCTTGACCGGGTCGAGCACGGCGACGCGGCGGTCGATCACCCCGTCGGCCTCAAGGCGCTGGATGCGCTTCCAGCACGGGGTCTGCGACAGGCCGACCCGCTCGCCGATCGCGGCGATCGACAGGGTCGCGTCCGTCTGCAGCAGCGCCAGGATCTTCAGATCGATCGAATCCACGGCCAACCTCGCATCTCGACGTCGCTTCGCCATGCGGCCCATGCAGGGCGCCCATGAGAAGGAACTTCCATTTCCGCGCAACCGATCCCGATTGCGGCGTGTTGCCAGGGCTTACTGCATCGCAGCGCAGGGAATCCGGGCCTCGCGGCGGCGCCTTGACACCGTTCGTTATAGCGAACATCTCAGGGAACAACCAGTGCCCCTGGCACGACCCGGCCCGCGAACGAACAGGCGATGACCCTTCCCACCCCCCAGGCGGCGGCCGATCTCGCCGCCCAGCTCAAGCTCCTCGACCTCAAGGGGCGGATCGCGCTGATCGAGGCGACGATTTCCGGACGCCTCGTCTTCACCACGAGCCTCGGCATCGAGGATCAGGCGCTGACGCACGCGCTCGCAATGGCCAAGGGCCGGACCGAGATCGTCACCCTGGATACCGGGCGGCTCTATCCCGAGACCTACGACGTCTGGGCGGAGACGGAATCGGCTTACGGCATCCGCATCCGCGCCTACGCCCCCGAGCGGCGATCCGAGGAAGCGTTCGTGCGCGAGTCCGGTATCAACGGCTTCCGCCACTCGGTCGAGGCGCGGCAGGCCTGCTGCGGCTTCCGCAAGGTCGAGCCGCTGGGCCGCGCCCTCGACGGGGCGGCCGGCTGGCTCACCGGCCTGCGCGCCGGCCAGTCCGCCAACCGCGCCGACACGCCGCTCGCGGAGTTCGACGAGAGCCGCAACTTGATCAAGCTCAATCCGCTGGCCGACTGGACGCGCGAGGACGTCGACCGTTTCGTGCGCGACAACTACGTGCCCTACAACGTGCTGCACGATCGCGGCTTCCCCTCCATCGGCTGCGCCCCGTGCACCCGTGCCGTCCGCGTCGGCGAGCCGGAGCGTGCCGGCCGCTGGTGGTGGGAGCAGGAATCCAAGAAGGAATGCGGCCTGCACGTCCACGTGCCCGAGGCCGACGTCGCGCCCGGCGAGGAAGCCGCGGCATTCGAGACCACGCAATCCCACAGACCGGAGATGGCCCGATGAGCGCCGCACCCGCGATCCAGGCGCAAGCCGGCAGCCGCCTCACGCACCTGCAGCGGCTGGAAGCCGAGAGCATCCACATCTTCTGGGAGACGGTCGCCGAGACCGAGAACCCAGTGATGCTCTACTCGATCGGCAAGGATTCGTCGGTGCTGCTGCACTTGGCGCTGAAGGCGTTCGCCCCCGGCCGCCTGCCGTTCCCGCTGATGCACATCGACACGACCTGGAAGTTCCGCGAGATGATCGCCTTCCGCGACGCCCGCGCGAAGGAGCTCGGCCTCGACCTGATCGTCCACACCAACCAGGACGGGCTCGCCCGCGGCGTCGGCCCGATCAGCCACGGCTCGGAAGTCCACACCGACGTGATGAAGACTCAGGCGCTGCGGCAGGCGCTCGACAAGCACAAGTTCGACGCGGCCTTCGGCGGCGCCCGCCGCGACGAGGAGGCCTCGCGCGCCAAGGAGCGGATCGTCTCCCTGCGCACGGCCCAGCACCGCTGGGACCCGAAGCGCCAGCGGGCCGAGCCCTGGCACCTCTACAACCTGCGCAAGAAGCGCGGCGAGAGCCTGCGCATCTTCCCGCTCTCCAATTGGACCGAACTCGATATCTGGCTCTACATCGAGCAGGAGCGGATCCCGATCGTGCCGCTCTACTTCGCAGAGCCGCGGCCGGTGGTCGAGCGCGACGGGCAGCTGATCATGGTCGACGACGACCGCCTGCCGCTGGAGCCCGGCGAGACGCCGACCTTGCGCAAGGTCCGCTTCCGCACGCTCGGCGACTATCCGCTCACCGGCGCGGTCGAGAGCGGCGCCGACACGCTGCCGGCGATCATCGGCGAGACGCTGGCCGCCCGCACCTCGGAGCGGCAGGGCCGGGTGATCGACAAGGACGGCGCCGGCGCCATGGAGCGCAAGAAGCAGGAAGGCTACTTCTGATGACGGTCCACCCCTCCAAGGACGCGTTCGACGCGCCCGAGTTCGGCTACGCGTCGTTCCTGGCCGCGCATCAGAGCAAGGAAGTCCTGCGCTTCATCGCCTGCGGCTCGGTGGACGACGGCAAGTCGACGCTGATCGGCCGCCTGCTGCACGACACCAAGCAGATCTTCGACGACCAGATCACCGCGCTCCAGCGCGATTCGAAGAAGCACGGCACGCAAGGGCAGGAGGTCGACCTGGCGCTTCTCGTCGACGGCCTCCAGGCCGAGCGCGAGCAGGGCATCACCATCGACGTCGCCTATCGGTTCTTCTCCACCGACAAGCGCTCGTTCATCGTCGCCGACACGCCAGGCCACGAGCAGTACACCCGCAACATGGCCACCGGCGCCTCGACCGCCGACGTGGCTGTGATCCTGGTCGACGCCCGCCAGGGCCTGACCCGCCAGACCCGGCGCCATGCCCTGCTGGTCTCGATGCTCGGCATCCGCCGCGTCGTGCTCGCCATCAACAAGATGGACCTCGTCGGCTGGTCGCAGGCCACCTTCGACGGGCTGGTGGCGGGCTTCTCCGCCTTCACCCGGGATTTCGGCTTCGTCGAGGTCCGGGCGATCCCGCTCTCGGCCAAGAACGGCGACAACGTCGTGCTGCCGGCGGTCTCCGCGCCGTGGTACCAGGGCGGCCCGTTGCTGGCCTATCTCGAGAGCGTGCCGGTGCACGAGGAGGCGCTGGCCGCGCCGTTCCGCATGGCGGTGCAGTGGGTTAACCGGCCGAACTCGGAGTTCCGCGGGTTCTCGGGCCTCATCGCCGCCGGCACGGTGAAGCCGGGCGA
>NZ_JAKSYA010000093.1:0-26318 GCF_022829485.1 Methylobacterium sp. J-059 | reverse complement strand
ACGTCCCCCTCCCCCGCTTCAGGGGGAGGGAAGAGAGGCATCCCGCTCAGTACAGCCCGCCGGCCTGCACCGCGCGGTCGGCATCCGCCGGGACGGTGGCCGGCGCCGCGGCCTGGCCGGCCGGAGCGACGTAGGAATCCGGCGGCGCGGTGCCGGGCTTGAACGCCTCGAGGATGGTGCCGGCGCCCTCGCCCGATCCGGCGCGCATGCCGGAGCCGAGCGCCACGCGGATCAGCTTGATGCCCGGCGGCACCCGGAACGGGGTCGGCGGCTTGTCCTTGAGGGCGACCTTGAGGAAGTCGAGCGCGATCGGCGCGGCGAGGCCGCCGCCGGTGGCGCGGTCGCCGAGCGAGCGCGGCTTGTCGAAGCCGATGTAGATGCCGACCGCGAGGTCCGGCGAGAAGCCGACGAACCACGCGTCCTTGGCGTCGTTGGTCGTGCCGGTCTTGCCGGCCAGCGGCTTGCCGATCTGCTTGAGGATCGTCGCCGTGCCGCGCTGCACGACGCCCTCCATGATCGAGACCATCTGGTAGGCGGTCAGCGGGTCGAGCACCTGCTCGGAATCGTCGACCAGCTTCGGCTCGTCCTGCCCGGACCACTTCTCGGCATCGCAGCCGACGCACTTGCGGTTGTCGTGCCGGTAGATCGTCTCGCCGATGCGGTCCTGGATCCGGTCGATCAAGGTCGGGCGGATGCGGCGGCCGCCATTGGCCAGCATCGAGTAGGCGGTGACCATCCGCATGACGGTGGTCTCGCCGGCGCCGAGCGACATCGGCAGCACCGGCAGCATGTCGTCGTAGACGCCGAAGCGGCGGGCGTACTCGGCGATCAGCGGCATGCCGACGTCCTTGGCGAGCCGAACCGTCATCAGGTTCTTCGAGTGCTCGATGCCGTAGCGCAGGGTGTGCGGCCCGCCGGACTTGCCGTCGTAGTTCGAGGGCGTCCACGCCTCCTGGCCGGGGCCGGCCTCGATGGTGATCGGCGAGTCCTGCACGATCGAGGACGGGGTGTAGCCGTTGTCGAGGGCCGCCGAGTAGACGATCGGCTTGAACGACGAGCCGGGCTGGCGCATCGCCTGGGTCGCGCGGTTGAACTCGGATTCGTCGTAGGAGAAGCCGCCGACCATCGCGTGCACGCGGCCGGTGTTCGGGTCCATCGCGACGATGGCGCCGGACACCTCGGGCTTCTGGCGCAGGCGGTACTGGCCACGGCCGCCATCCATCGCCTCGACGTAGATCATATCGCCGGCGGCGAGGTTCGGGCGGCCGGCCCAGCGCATGCCGTCCGGCGGGATCGTGCCGGTGTCGCGGTCCTTGGCGACCTGGCCCGAGGCCTCGCGCTTGGGCTGCAGGCCGATCTGCACGCCGCCGCCGCCTTGCCCGAGCACCACGGCGAGCCGCCACGGCGCGACGTCGCCGAGCGCGTTCACCTCGGCCGCCGCCATGCCCCAGTCGCGCCCGGTCAGGTCGACCTTGGTGACGGGGCCGCGCCAGCCATGGGACTGGTCGTAGCGCACGAGGCCGTCGACCAGCGCCTTGCGCGCGAGGGCCTGCATCTTCGGGTCGAGGGTGGTGCGCACCGACAGGCCGCCCTCGTAGAGCTTCTTCTCGCCGTAGCGCTCGGAGATCTCGCGGCGGACCTCCTCGGTGAAGTAGTTGGCGTTGGCGGCGTTCGGGAAGGCGACGCGCGGGTTGACGCCGAGCGGCATCTTCTTGGCGGCGTCCGCCTCCTCCTTGGTGATGTAGTTGTTCTCCGCCATCAGGCGGATGATCTCGTTGCGGCGGTCGAGCGCCGCCTGGGTCTTGCGGTAGGGGTGGTAGTTGTTCGGCCCCTTCGGCAGCGCGGCGAGGTAGGCCGCCTCGTTGATCGTCAGCTCGTGCACCGACTTGCCGAAATAATCCAGCGCCGCGGCGGCGACGCCGTGCAGGTTGCGGCCCGGCACGATCGTGCCGAGGAAGATCTCGTTGAGGTAGAGCTCGAGGATCTTGTCCTTGGAGTAGGTCGCCTCGATCCGCAGCGCGATCAGCGCTTCCTTGATCTTGCGGTCGAAGGTCTGCTCGTTCGAGAGCAGGAAGTTCTTCGCGACCTGCTGGGTGATGGTCGAGGCGCCCTGCCGCTTGCCGCTCTTGGCGTTGGTCAGCGCCGCGCGCACGATGCCCTCGGGGTCGATGCCGCCGTGCTTGTAGAAGTTCTTGTCCTCGGCCGAGAGGAAGGCGGCGACGATGATCTTCGGCATCGCCTGGATCGGCAGGTAGAGCCGGCGCTCCTTGGCGTACTCGGCCAGCAGCGAGCCGTCGGCGGCGTGGACGCGGGTCATCACCGGCGGCTCGTAGTTGGCGAGCACGGCGTGGTCCGGCAGGTCCTGGCTGTATTTCCAGTAGAAGAACGCGCCGCCCGCGGCCGCGATCACGAACAGCACCGCGAAGGCACTGAACAGGAAGCCGAAGAAGCGAAGGATGAGGCGCATCCGGTTTCCCGTCCGTCGGTTTCTTCGGCCGCGCGCGGAGCGCATTCGGCTAGGGGGGTCGGGGCTGCCCGCGAGGCGCACGCCGATCCGGCATGCCCGCAGCCTGGAAGATCCCCGCCGACGATGACCGAAGAATGGACGGCGCGACGGGGTCTCGAGTGCCCCGTATCGACACCGGATCTATGGTGAAACTGGGGCGATTGCCGCCGAGCGGCGGTTCGGCACCACCGGGCGGACCAGGCTGGCCCGGTTGCCGAAGAACTGGTCGATCGCCTTGGCCATCGAGCCGGTGACGGAGGCGCGCCACTCGGCCGATTGCAGCAGGTCGAGGTCGCGCTGGCTCGACAGGTAGCCGAGCTCGACCAGCACGCTCGGCACGTCGGGCGAGCGCAGCACCTTGAAGCCGGCCTCGCGGTGCGGCTTCGTGCTCATCTCCATCACCGGCCCGAGCTGGCCCATCAGGGTCTTGGCGAAGCCGGACGAGAAGCCGCGGGTCTCGCGCAGCGTCAGCTCCTGCAGGATGTCGGCGATCTCGGGCGGCCCGTCGCCGGATTCGGCGCCGGCGGCGGCGTCGGCCTTGTTCTCGCGCTCGGCAAGCTTGGCAGATTCGCTGTCGGTCGCCTTCTCCGAGCCGGTGTAGATCGTCGCGCCGCGCACCTGCGGCGCCGACGAGATCGAATCCGCGTGGATCGAGACGAACAGGTCGGCCTTGGCGTCGCGGGCGATGCGCACGCGCTCGGACAGCGGCACGTAGACGTCGCGGTCGCGGGTCATCGCCACCCGGTAGCGGCCGCCGGCCTCGAGCCGGGCGACCAGCGCCTGGGCGAAGCCGAAGACGATGTCCTTCTCGAACACGCCCCCCACCGCGATCGCGCCGGGATCGATGCCGCCGTGGCCGGCATCGACCACGATCAGCGGGCGCCGGTCGGCGGGCTCGGCCGGCGCCACGGCCTTGCCGGCCGCGGGGGCGAGGTCGCCGGCGGTGGCCGCCTTGCGGAAGCTCTCGCGGTCGGCGCGCTGGAACGGCACGGTGAGGATCACGGCGCCGTCGCGCGGGCGCGTCGCGGTCTCGATCCGCCCCACGGTGGCGGGGCCGGCGAGATCGACGACGATGCGCGAGCGCCCCGGCGCGAACAGCCCGTAGCGGAACGACTGCACCAGGCCCTCGCGGCGGCGGCCGGTCTCGGGCGCGAGCTGGAAGTTGACCTCGGCGAGGTCGATCACCGCCCGGTCCGGGCGCTCCATCACGAAGGCGCGGGCATCGACCGGCTTCGACAGGGTGAGGGTGAGCTTGGTGCCCGCGGGCGAGGCGGCGAGGTCGGCCGCGATCGCCACCGCGGGCGGGGCCCGGTCGCCGTTCTGCGCGCAGGCGGGCATCGCGGCGAGCGCGACGGCGGCCGTCAGGATCGCGGAACGGATCAGGCGCGCGGATCGCAGCATCGGTCGGCCTCCCGAGCCTCCGATACGGCATAGGAGCGACATGGTTAACCGGAGGTTTCCGGCCAAGCTCCATTCCGGCAGCGGCTGTGACCCGGAGGCGACAGGGACGTTCCGCCGCCGGCGGTCTCGTGCACGGATGCCGCGCGCCAACCGAACCGGCTCCTTTCCGTCATCCCGGGGCTGCGCAACAGAACCCGGGATCCGGCCCCCCGACGAGACCGATCGGGGCGCGACCGGCGGTCCTGGCTCCCGGGCTCGCCTTCGGCGCGACGACGCGTCGGATTTGCCGGGATCCGCGCGTTGGCGAGCGGACGGCGGCGCGGCAGCCTCAGCGGTGGCCGACGATCCGCGTCGCGCGGCGGGCGAGCTCGCTCCAGCAGGTGAGCGAGGCGTCGGCGACGCGCTGCATCTCGTTGACCTGCAGGCGGATCGCGTCGGCCGGCGAGCGCGCGTCCTTCAGCGCGTTGAGATGGGTCAGCACCGCCGAGCTCTCGTCGCGCATGAAGGCGAACAGGGTCTCGCCGAGGCCTTCGAGGTCCTGACGCAGGGCCGGGACGGGTCGGCGCCCGGCGCGCCAGGAGGCCGGCGACGGCAGCGCACCGTCCGACAGCTGCACCGGCGCCTCGCCGGGCTGGGGCGCCGACCGGGGCTCGGGCGGCCGCGCCGGCGCGGCGGATTTCAGCGGGACCACGTTGGTGTAGGCGGGCGGAGCCTCCGGCTCCGGCGCGGCGGCCGCGACCGGCACGGGCTCGTCGGCAGGCACGGGCTCATTGACAGGTGCGGCCGCCGTGTCCGCAGCCGGGCCGGCAACTTCCGGTTCGGAGACCGGCGGCGCTTCGGGATTCGGAATCTCGGCGAAGGCGGGTTCGGCCAGGTTGGCGTCGGCGGGGACCGGTATCTCGGCCGGGGGGGCCTCCGGCTCGGGCGCCGACGTCGGGGTGCCGGTCGCGGTGCCGAGGGCCTCGGGCGAGACCGTATCCATCAGGTGCGCGTGAAGCGGCTCGGGAGGCGCCTCGGAGGGCACCGGCGGGAGCGACTCCTCCGGCGGGTGCAGCGCCGCCTCGAGCGCGGCGGCGCGAGCGCTTTTGGCCTCACCCGCCTTGGCCTCACCCGCCTTGGCCTGCAGGGTGCCGGGCGGGGTCGAGGAGGAGCGGCGGCCGGTCGATCGTCCCTGCGGCGTCCGTTGCTTGCCCATCGTCGAGATCCCTTGAGGCCGTCCGCGTGTCGTTCCGTTTGAGCCCGAATCGCACGGGCCGAACGTAGTCCAGTTGCCGGCCGGCGCAATGCATCGGGGGTGCGGCGGCGATCGGCGCCCGCGGATCGGCACGCCGACGCGACGGCCGCGAGACCGGACGATCCAGCCCGGTGCCGACCGAAGGCTGGGGCCGCCGCGCCGGTGCGCGGCGGAAGATCCTCGGCCCCGCACGGGGCCGAGCGGCGGCTCAGCGCGCGGCGTTCTGCGCGAGCGCGCCGAGGTCCTTGGCCTGCGCCTGCATCGCGGCGATCTGGCTGCGGACGAACTCGGACTGCAGCTCGAAGGCCTCGCGCAGGTCCTTGGTGCGCACGAGCTTCTGCGCGAAGTCGAAGGTGGCGTTGGCGTTGGTCTGGGCGTGGTCGAAGCCCTTGGCGACGGCGGCCTGCATCGAGGACTGGAGGTTGAGCCCCGAGCTCTGGACCTGCTCGGCGGCCTTGAGCGCGTTGCCCATCAGGGTGCCGACGGCGGTGCGGGCCTGGTCGACGCTCTTCTCGGCGAAATCGCGCATCTCGGTCGGGATCTCGAAATTCGGGGTCTGCATGAATCGGCTCCTCGGGTGGCGTCGTCACCGGCGGTCTCGAAGCGATCGCCCGTGCGAGGCGGATTTATGTTGCATTGCAATAATAAGTCAAGACGCCGCTTTTCGAGGCGAAAGCCGCGCTTATTAAGCAGAGACTCTAGCCTCGGCATCGATCCGAGACCCCACCAAGCGCCACACCTGACAGATTGCCCCCGATGTTGCTGCAATCATCCGTCGGGCACAGGGGCACGATGGCGACGACGGCGCGATCGTGACGTCGCGGGGGATCGCGAAACCGCACGGAAACTTGATCTGATCGGCCGATCGCTTCGCATCGTCCTCCGGGCGGGCGCGGGTCGGGCGCCGCGCCGGCCTATGCGTGCTGCATCGCGTCACGCCGCGTGCGCAGCAAGCCGGCATACAGCGCGGCCGAGGCTTCGGCGTGCCGGGCGATGGTCATCGGCGCGGCCCAGAAGCGGCCGTGGGCGGCCCGGCCCATCGCGGCGACGCGAGCGTCGTCGGCGAGGCGCGCGAAGGCCGCCGACAGGGCGGCGGGCTCGGGCGGCACGACGAAGCCGCTCGTGCCGTCCAGCACCTTCTCGGCGGCGCCGGAGCGGTCGGAGGCGACGACCGGGATGCCGGCGGCGAGCGCCTCGTAGACGGTGAGCGGCCCGGTCTCGAACCAGCGCGACGGCGCGGCGAGCGCACGGGCGCGGCGGCGCAACACCGCCTGCACGGCCTCCGGCGCCTGCCAGCCCAGCATCTCGACGTGGGGCATGGCCCGCAGCTCCGCCTCCAGCGGCCCGGTGCCGACGAGCAACGCCGTCAGGCCGGCCTCGCGGGCGGCCGCCGCGACGAGGTCGGCGCCCTTCTCGCGGGTCAGGCGCCCGACATAGGCGACGGCGTCGCCCCGCTCCGGCGCGGCCGGGGCGCCGGGGGCGACCCGCACCGGGTTGTCGATGCGGTGATGCGTGAGCCCGTAGCCGCCCAGCATCGCGCCCATCCGCGCGCGGCTCGCGTCGCAGACGTGGACGACGTGGAGCCCGCGTCCCGACACCGCCCGCCGCGCCGCCGCGGTGCGGGCGACGCGGACCAGCTTGTGCAGGCGGCTCCTGGCATCGCACGGCGCCAGGATGCAGGCGGCGGACATCGGCGCGAGGGCACAGGGCTCGGCCGTGTCGAAGCGGTAGTAGACCCCGTTCGGGCAGGCCAGGAAGTAGTCGTGCAGCGTCAGCGCCACCGGGGCGCCGGTGGCGAGCAGCACCGGGAAGATCCCGGGCGACAGGCTGCGGGTCCACTGGTGGACGTGGACGACGTCCGGCGCGCGCGCCATCCGCCCGATTGCGTCGCTGAGCGCCCGCGCGGCGCGGGCGTGCCAGATGCCGGCGACCGCCGCGGCGACGGGGTTGCGCGCCCACACGTCCGGCAGGTCGAGGCAGATCCGGGTGAGGTTGCGATGGTCGAGCAGCGGGTCGACCGGGCCGGCGACGCCCTGGACGTAGGTGACCCGGAGCCCGGCCTCGGCCAGCCCGCGGGCCGATTCGACGGCGACCTTCTCGGCGCCGCCGCTCGGGCTCGCGAACTCGGCCAGGATCACGACGTGCATGGCGACACCGGCGCAGGAGATCGAGAGATCAGGCGGTCGAGCGGGGACGATCCGAGCGGGAACAACCGCAGATCGGCGGCGTGCCCGAGGTTTACGCGGGATCAACTGCGGTCCGGTAAACGTGGGGACATCCAGGGAGCGGGAGCCGCCTCGTGCACGTCGTCCTCGTCGCCGACCACGCCTACGTCAACGGCGGCCAGGCCAAGGTCGCGCTCGACTCGGCCCTCGGGCTCGCCGCCCGCGGCACCCGCGTGACGCTGTTCGCCGCCTGCGGCCCGGCCGACCCGCGCCTGGCCGCCGCCGGCATCCGCGTGGTCTGCCTGAACCAGGACGACATCTCGACCACGACGAACAAGCTCGCCTTCCTGGCGCAGGCGATCTGGAACCGCGAAGCGGCCCGCGCGCTCGCCGCGGAACTGGCGACGTGCGACCCCGACGACACCGTGGTCCACGTCCACGCCTTCGCCAAGGCGCTGTCGCCGTCGATCGGCGTGGCGTTGCGGCGCGCGCGGCTGCCGCTGCTCTACACCATGCACGAGTTCTTCCTGGTCTGCCCGACCGGGGGGTTCTACGAATATCCGGCCGCCGCGATCTGCCACCGCACGCCGATGTTGGGCGCGTGCCTGACGACGAACTGCGATGCGCAGAGCTTCCCGCGCAAGCTCGCGCGGGTGGTCCGCCACCTCGGCATGACGCAGGTCGCGGAGCTGCCGACGCTCTTCCGCCACGTGATCACGATCAGCGACCTGCAGGAGCGGGTGGTCGGCCCGCTGTTGCCGCGCGGGACCCGCTTCCACCGGGTCGACAACCCGATCGCGGTGGCGCACCGGCCGATGACCGAGCGGGCGCCGGGCGACTTTCTGTTCGTCGGACGGATCTCGACCGAGAAGGGCGCGCCGATCTTCGCGGAGGCGGCGCGGCGGGCCGGCATCCGCGCGGTCTTCGTCGGCGACGGCGAGCAGCGGGCGGCGCTGGCCGCGCGCTACCCCGAGGCCGCGATGCTCGGCTGGCGCGATGCCACCGGCGTTCAGGCGCTGATGGGCGCCGCCCGCGCGCTGGTCTTTCCCAGCGTCTGGTACGAGGGCCAGCCGCTCACGGTCTACGAGGCGCTGGCGCTGGGCACGCCGGTGGTGGTGAGCGACGCCTGCGCCGGCCGCGAGGCGGTGGTCGACGGCGAGACCGGCTTCCTGTTCCGCTCCGGCGACCCGGACGCGCTCGCCGCCCACCTGCGCCGGCTCGCCGACGACGCGCTCGCCGCCCGGATGGGCCGGGCCGCGCATGCCCGCTACTGGGCCGCGCCGCTCACCCTCGACGCCCATCTCGACCGCCTCGCCGGCGTCTACGAGGCGGTGCTGCGCGAGGCGGCGCCGGGCCGGGCGACCTCGCGCGCCGCCCTCCCCCGGCCGACGCGGCGTGAAACACCCGGGGCCGCCTCGCGTTGATCCGGCACCGGCGCCGCCCTCGGCGCCTCGTGACGGCAGGAGCAGCCCCGATGACCGACGACACCAAGACGCCGCAGGGCGCGGACAAGCCGGGGTTCCAGCAGGGCAGCGCCAAGCCCGGCGACGAGAAGAACCCCGCCAACCAGCAGGACAAGATGGGCGAGCGCCTCGACGACGCCCTCGAGGAGACCTTCCCGTCGAGCGACCCGGTCTCGGTGAAGATCACCAAGTAGCGCGATCCGCAGGCGTTCGGGGCCGGTGCGCGCGAGGCGCGCCGGCCCTTTTCGTTGCGGTGCTTCCGCTGCGGGCGCGGACGACGCAAGCACGCGCGGACGGAGAAGGCACGGGGACGCCGAGCGGTCCCGTGCGGAGCGCCCTCCGCCCTCAGCGGCCGCGCAGGAAGAAGAACCAGATCAGGAGGATGACGGGGATCGGGATCCCGATGAGCCACAGCAGGCCGCCGGTCAGCATGTCTTTCTCCTATGTTGCACGAGAGCAACGGGACCATCCCGGAAACCGTTCCGCCGCGCGGACGCCCGCGATCCCCGCCCGCCGCCAAGCTTCCGCTGGACGCCGGCCGCACGATCCTGTCTCATCGGAACGAAGACGCGTCCGGGAGGCACGCCATGGCCGACGATCCGCAATCGCAGGGGCGCCTGACCCGCGCGTCGAGCTTCGTCTTCCTCCACACCGAGCACGCGATCTACGCGGCCCTGGGCCTGCTGCTGGCCTTCACCGCGCTGATCGCGCTGGTCGACGCCGTCGGGCTCACCTTCGAGGCGCTGCGCTCGCTCGGGGGCGCCGCGCAGACCCTGGAGGTGGTCGACCGGCTGCTGTTCCTGCTGATGCTGGTGGAGATCCTGCACACGGTGCGGGTCTCGATGCGCTCCGGCAAGCTCACCTGCGAGCCGTTCCTGATCGTCGGGCTGATCGCCTCGATCCGGCGGGTGCTGGTGATCACCCTGCAATCCTCCGAGATCATGCACGGCAAGGACTGGACGCAGGAGAAGGCGGCCCTGTTCCAGGCCTCGATGATCGAGCTCGGCGTGCTCGCCGGCCTGATCCTCACCATGGTGGCCTCGATCTTCCTGCTCCACCGCGCCCGCGACGACGACAAGCCGGCCGGCGAGGAGACCGAGGGGTAAGCCCGGGTAACCGGCCCGGCCGGGCCGCGAAGGGCACGGCATCGCACCCGTCCGGAGACCTGCCATGCGTCGCACGATCTCGCTCGCGCTCCTCGCCGCCCTGCTCGGCGCCCCGTTCTCCCCTTCCGCCGTCTCCCCGGCGGACGCGGCCGGGCGGCCGGTGGTGGTCGAGCTGTTCACCTCGCAGAGCTGCTCGTCCTGCCCGCCGGCCGAGGCGCTGCTCGGGCAGATCGCGCGCGAGGGCGGCGCCGTGCTGCCGCTCGCCTTCCACGTCACCTACTGGGACCACCTCGACTGGCGCGACACCTTCGCCCTGCCGGCGGCGACCCGTCGGCAGGCGGCCTACGCCGAAAGGCTCGGCGGCGGCTCGTACACCCCCGAGGCGGTGATCGACGGGCAGGTCGGGCTCGTCGGCTCCGACGCCGGCGCGGTCCGCGCCGCGATCGCCCGCGCGCAGGCCGCCGCCGCCGCCGAGGCGCCGGTGGCGCTGGCACGGCGCGGCGACGCCCTCGTCGTCACGCTCGGCGCCGGGCGCGGGGCCGGCACCGTGACGCTGGTCGGGTTCGATCCGAGCCACGCCACCCGGGTCGCCCGCGGCGAGAATGCCGGCCGCACCCTCGCCCAGGCCAACATCGTCCGCGCCGTGTCCGAGATCGGCCGCTGGGCCGGGCAGGCGGCGACGCTGGAAGTGCCGCTGCCGGCCGGCGCCGACGCCGCGGTGATCGTGCAGGGCGCCGACGGGCGGATCCTCGGCGCGGCGCGGCTCGGGCCGGCCGCCCGAGCGTAACCGTCGCGCGTTCCTCGGCGAAGACGAGCGCGGGCGATGGGCGCCCGACGTCTCCCGCGAGGCTTGCCGATGTACCTGCCCGCCATCGGCCCGGTTCCACCGCTGCCGGCGCGTTCCCCCGGGGGCCGCGTTGCGCTAGGGTCCGGGACACGACGCGGCGACAGGGCGGCGATGGCGCTCGAGAACAGTCTGGCGACGGCGATGGCCGCGGCGCAGGGGGGCGATGCGGCGGCCTATCGCCGGCTGCTCAACGCCTGCCTGCCGGTGATCGCGGGCATCGCCCGCGCGCAAGGGGTGCGCGGCGAGGCGGTCGACGACGTGGTGCAGGACACGCTGCTGACGATCCACAAGGCGCGGGCGAGCTACGACCCGGCGCGGCCCTTCCTGCCGTGGCTGCGCGCCATCACCCAGCGCCGGGCGATCGACCGGCTGCGCCGGGCCGGGCGCCGCCCGCAGGAGGTGCACGATCCCCTCGCCTACGAGGCCCACGCCGATGCCGGCCCCGCCCCGGGCATGCGCATCGAGGCCGACCAGCGCAACGCCGCGCTGGCGCGGGCCGTCGCGGCGCTGCCGGACGGGCAGCGGCAGGCGGTGGAGCAGCTCGCCTATGCCGAGCGCTCGCTCGAGGAGGCGGCGGCGCTCACCGGCCGCAGCAAGGGCGCGCTGAAGGTGAACCTGCACCGCGCCCTGAAGGCGCTGCGGGGGACGCTGGCCCGGGACAAGGAGGGCGGCGATGTCTGAATCCGTGCACGAGTCCCTGGTCGACGACCTCGTCGGCGGCCTCGCGCCGGTGCGCCGGCTCAGCCCGCCGGCCTGGCGCGCGGCGGCCTGGCTCGCGGCGGTTCTGGCGTTGGCCGCGATCCTGATGCCGATGGCCGACATGGACGGCCTGCGCATCCGCCTCGCCACGCCGGACCTGCGCGTGGCCGCCCTCGGCGCCGGTCTCACCGCGGTCGCGGCCGCGCTCGCCGCCTTCATGACGAGCGTGCCCGGCCGCTCCCTGCGCTGGGCGCTGCTGCCGCTGGCGCCGGCCGCATTCTGGATCGGCGCGAGCGGCCTCGGGTGCCTGCGCGGCTGGCTCGCCCCCGGCACCACGCCGGCCGACGGGCACGCGATGGGCGGCTGCTTCGCCTTCCTCGTCGGCGTCTCGCTGCCGCTCTCCGTGCTGCTGGTGGCGATGCTGCGCCGCGCCTGCCCGCTGCACCCGAACCTTACCGCAGCGCTCGGCGGCCTCGCGGCGGCGGCGGCCGCGGCGACCCTCCTCGTGCCGTTTCACCCGCACGACGCCACCGCGACCGACCTCCTGATCCACGCGGTCACCGTGCTCGGCGTGATCGGGCTGAACGGGATTTTTGGCGGCCGGCTGCTCGGCGGCGGCCCGGACGCATCCCGGCGCGACCGTGGCGGTTGACCTTGCCACGCCGGCAAGCTCCACGGTGCGGCGCATCCCCGTGAGGAGACCCGACCCCATGCGCAACACCGTCCGGCCCGCCCTGATCGCCGTCGCCGTCCTCCTCGCTGGCAGGGTGCTGGCACAGGGCATGGACCACGAGCACATGGACCACGCCGGCCGTCATCCCGCGCCGGCCGCGGGCGAGGCGCCCTCCACCCGGGCGTTCCGCGCCGTCGACGCGCGGATGCACGCCGACATGGCGATCCGCTACAGCGGCGACGTCGACGCCGACTTCGTGCGCGGCATGATCCCCCACCACGAGGGCGCCGTCGGCATGGCGCGGGTCGCGCTGCAATACTCGAAGGACCCGGAGGTGCGGGCGCTCGCCGAGGAGATCGTCAAGGCGCAGGAGCGCGAGATCGCCCAGATGCGGGCGATCCTGGCGCGGACGGGCGGGAAGTAGGAGCCGCAGCCTCGGATGCCCCCGCGCCCGGCGCTCGAAGCGACGTCCCTCCCTCCGTCATGGCACCCTTGCGCCCGCGATTCGGAGCCATCGCCTTCCGAGCCTCGATCCCGATCGGGGCTGCAGAGGCCTTGACGTCTGCGCATCTTTTTATCTTATAGGCAATCTGCGCACAGGAAGAGCTCCTTGTCGGCCTGCAAGGTTCGGATCGTCGTCGATCATGCCAACAGCGACGACCCGATCTTCACGGTCGAGGTGCGGACCCCCTGGGGTTCGCTCGCTGTGATGGCCGAGGTGACGCTCTCGGGGCGATCCCTCGAGCTGAACGGCATGCACGTCGGCGGCGACCCGATGACGAAGTGGGGCGCGTCCGTGCTCCGCGACATCGCGCAGGGGGTCATGGAGGAATTGGATGTCGACGCGATCCACATTGTTGGCGGCGTTCGGACCACGGGTGCAAATCCGGGACGGGACCCTCGTCCCCGACGGCTCCGTAGAGCGCCTCAGCCTCAAGCGGCTGCCGGACGCGCACCTCGACACGGTGGCGGCGGCCCGCGCCCTGGTCCGTAGGCATCTTCCGGTGAAGGCGGCTCACGCGGTCATGACGGACGTGTTCGACACCGGCGAGGCCTATGTCGAGGTGCCGAAGGTCGAGAGCCTGAGCCGGCTGACGTCGGAACTGACGGCGCTGGGCATCGCCGTCCGCAAGCATGCACCCGACCCGATCTCCGTCCGAAGCGTGCGCGAGGCCCTGCATCTCTCGCAAGCCCAGTTCGCGCTCCGGTTCGGGCTGGAGGAAGCGACCGTCAAGAACTGGGAACAGGGCAAGTCCAGGCCGAACGCCACGGCCATGACGTTGATCTGGACGATCCATCGCCACCCCGAAGCGGTCGTCGATGCCCTCGCCACCTGCGGAGCCGCGACCGAAGCGGATGCGGCGTCCGCCCTTCGCGCCGGGGACGGCCACGCCCCGGTGGACCCGCTTCGACGCCCTGTCCAGAAGCCCGAATCGTGCTAGGCTCACGCACGATGCGACAGGCCCGGCACCTTCTGCGACGGCTCGCTGCGATCCTTCGGGTCGCGGCGCTTCTCGTCATGGTCCCGGCCTTCGCCCAGGCGCATGCCGGGCACGCCCACCACCCCGGCGCCGGGCATGCGCGCGTCGGGCACGCCTCGAAGGCCGCCCCGGGCGTCGCCGCCGTGATCGCCGCGCCGGAGGCCGCCGCCGACCGGGCGGATTGCCTCGCCTGCCCGGGCTGCTGCTGCGCCCACGTCTTCGTCGCGGCCTCGGACGGGGACGGCGTCCGCGCCGACCGCCCGAGCGGCGACCGCGTCGCGATGGGGCCGGATTCCGTGCGCCCGAGCGCCGTATCCGAGGCCCTTCCCGAGCCCCCCAGACCCTTCGCCTGAGGCTGCGCGCGCCGCCCCGGCGCGCGCCACGCGGCTCGTCCCGACGAGTCGCGCCCGTCCCGATGCGAAGGTTGCTCTCCCATGACGATCCGGCTCCCGGCTGCCCTCGCGGCGGCCGCGCTCACCCTCGGCCTGTGGGCCGGCGCGGCGCGCGCCCACGAAGGCCACGACCATTCCGACGGGCCGAAGGCGGCGCCCGCCGTCGAGGCCCCGCGCGGCGCGTCGAGCACCGACGCGCTCGAGCTCGTTGCGGTGGCGCGCGACGGCAGGCTCACGGTGTTCCTCGACCGCGCCGACACCAACGAGCCCGTGGCCGACGCGACGATCGAGGCGGAGACGCCGGCGGGCAAGGCCGCTGCGGTCGCGGGCCCCGACGGGAGCTACCGCCTCGACGCCCCCTGGAGCGCGGTGCCCGGCGACTACGACGTGCTGTTCACGGTGACCGTCGGCGGCAAGACCGACCTGTTCCCGGTCGACCTCGACGTGCCGGTGCCGCCGGCCCCGACGCCCGAGCCCGCGCCGTGGCATGCCGGCCTCGCCGTCGCCCACGATTTCGGCTTGCACCTGCGCAGCGCCGACCCGATGCCGTTCCTCGTCGGCGGCGCCGGCTTCGTGCTCGGCATCCTCGCGACGGTGCTGATGCGCGGGCGCCGGAGCGGCGCGGCACTCGCCCTCGTCGTGCTCGCGGCCGGGCTCGTGCTGGCGCCGGCGGCCTTCGCGCACGGGGACGACGACCACGAGGCCCCGACCCCGATGGCCGCCACCGGCGCCCAGGACCTCGCCCGCCGCCTGCCCGACGGGTCGGTGTTCGTGCCGAAACCCACCCAGCGCGTGCTGACCCTGCGCACCCTCGTCACCGCGTCGGGCGTGCTGGCGCGGACGACCGAGCTGCCCGGCCGGATCATCGCCGACCCGAACGGCAGCGGCGTGGTGCAATCCTCGGTCGGCGGCCGGCTGTCGCCGCCGGAATCCGGCCTGTTCCCGCGCCTCGGCACCCGCGTGCGCAAGGGCGAGGTGCTGGCCTTCGTCACGCCGCCGGTCCAGGCGGTGGACGTGTCCGACATGCGCCAGCGCCAGGGCGAGCTCGACCAGCAGATCGCCATCGTCGCGCGCCGGGTCGAGCGCTACCGCAAGCTGAGCCCCGGCGGCGCGGTCTCGCAGGTGCAGATCGACGACGCGGATGCCGAGCTGAAGGGCCTCGTCGACCGCCGCACGGCGCTCGACGGCGTCCGCTCGCAGCCGGAGGCGCTGGCCGCGCCGGTCTCGGGGGTGATCGCCGAGGCCAACGCGGTCGCCGGCCAGATGGCGAGCCCGGGCGCGATGGTGTTCAAGATCGTCGACCCGTCCCGGCTCTGGGTCGAGGCGCTGAGCTTCGACGCGCTCGCCAGCACCGCCGACGCCACCGCGCGGCTCGCCGACGGCCGACGGCTCGAGCTCGCCTATCGCGGCGCCGGCCTCGCCGACCGGGCCCAGGCGGTGCCGATCCAGTTCGCCGTGCGCGACGCACCGCCCGAGCTGCGCACCGGCCAGTTCGTGACGGTGCTCGCCGCCACCGACACGCAGCAGACCGGCCTCGCCCTGCCGCGGCTCGGCGTGGTCCGCGGCGGCAACGGCCAGACCCTGGTCTACGAGCACGTCGCCCCCGAGCGCTTCGCGCCGCGCGAGGTCCAGGTCGAGCCCCTCGACGCCGCCCGCGTCCGGGTGGTCTCCGGGCTCGAGCCCGGCCGGCGGATCGTGACGCAGGGCGCCGAGCTCCTCAACCAGATCCGCTGACGGGAGCCCGCGCATGTTCACGCTCCTCGTAACCCAGGCCCTGCGGAACCGGCTGGCGGTGCTCGCCGTCGCCGCGATCCTCGTCGTCTACGGCGCCTTCACCGTCACGCGGCTGCCCGTCGACGTCTTCCCCGACCTCAACCGGCCCACCGTCACCATCATGTCGGAGGCCGAAGGGCTCGCGCCGCAGGAGGTCGAGCAGCTCGTCACCTTCCCGCTCGAGACGCAGATGAACGGGCTGCCCGGCGTCACCCGGGTGCGCTCGGTCTCCGGCGTCGGGCTGTCGGTGGTCACTGTCGAGTTCGACTGGGGCACCGACATCTACCGCAACCGCCAGCAGGTGGCCGAGCGCCTTGCGATGGCGCGGCCGCAGCTGCCGGCGGAGGTGAGCCCGACGATGGGGCCGATCTCCTCGATCATGGGGCAGATCGTCATGGTCGCGCTCACCGGCGACACGGTCGATCCGATGCGCCTGCGCGAGATCGCCGACTTCACGATCCGGCCGCGCCTGCTCTCGATTCCCAGCGTCGCGCAGGTGATCCCGATGGGCGGCGAGGTCCGCCAGTTCCGCGTCGCGCCGCAGCCCGCCGCGTTGCGGGCGCTCGGCGTCAAGCAGGCCCAGCTCGAGGCGGCGCTGGCGCAGTTCGGCACCAACACCGGCGGCGGCTTCACCGACCAGTACGCCCGCGAATACCTGATCCGGAACCTCGGCCGGACGATGGACCTCGACGACCTGCGCAACATGGTCGTCGCCACGGTCGACGGGCGGCCGGTCTTCCTGCGGCAGGTGGCGGAGGCGTCGTTCTCGGCGCGCGTGAAGCGGGGCGATGCCGGCTACATGGGCGCGCCGGCGGTGGTGATCTCGGTGGAGAAGCAGCCCGGCACCGACACCGTCGCGCTTACCGCGCGGATCGAGGCGGCGCTCGCCGAAATCACCGCCACCCTGCCGAAGGGCGTGCGCGCCGACCGGCTGATCTTCCGGCAGGCGAACTTCATCGAGACCTCGATCGGCAATGTCGAGCACGTGCTGGTGGAAGCGATCGCGGTGGTGGCGATCGTCCTGTTCGCGTTCCTGCTGAACCTGCGCACCACGGCGATCTCGCTCACCGCGATCCCGGTCTCGATCCTGGCGACGGCCATCGCCTTCCACCTCGCCGGCCTGTCGATCAACACGATGACCCTCGGAGGGCTCGCCATCGCCATCGGCGAGCTGGTCGACGACGCCGTGGTCGACGTCGAGAACATCTTCCGGCGCCTTCGCGAGAACCGCGCGGCGGGCGACCCGCGCTCGACCTTCGACGTGGTGGTCTCCGCCTCGCAGGAGGTGCGCTCGGGCATCGTCTACGCGACGATGGTGATCGTGCTGGTGTTCGTGCCGCTGTTCGCGCTCTCCGGCATCGAGGGCCGGCTGTTCGCGCCGCTGGGGCAGGCCTACATCGTCGCGATCCTGGCGAGCCTCGTGGTCTCGATCACCCTGACGCCGGTGATGGCCTACTACCTCCTGCCCGGCCTCAAGCGCCTCGACCAGCACGAGAGCGGGCTGATCCGCGGGCTCAAGCGTGCCCTGGCCGCGACCCTGCGCGTCGCCCTGCCCCGCGGGCGCCCGATCCTGCTCGCGGCCGGGCTCGCGGTCGCGGCCGCCGCCGTCGCGGCGACGTGGCTGCCGCGCGCCTTCCTGCCGCCGTTCAACGAGGGCTCGTTCACCGTCAACATGGCGTTCAACCCCGGCATCTCGCTGCCCGAGAGCAACCGGATGGGGCTGGTGGCCGAGCGCCTGCTCCTCGAGATCCCGGACGTGCGCTCGGTCGGCCGCCGCACCGGCCGGGCCGAGCTCGACGAGCATGCCGAGGGCGTCCACTCCTCCGACCTCGAGGTCGACCTGAAGCCCGGCGCCCGGCCCAAGGACGCCCTCGTCGCCGACATCCGCGCCCGCCTCGCCCTGCTGCCGGTCTCCGTCAACGTCGGCCAGCCGATCTCGCACCGGCTCGACCATATGCTCTCGGGGGTGCGCGCCGAGATCGCGCTGAAGATCTTCGGCGACGACCTCGATACGTTGCGGCGCCTCGCCGACGACCTGCGCCAGCGCCTGTCCGCGATCCCCGGCATCGCCGACTTGCAGGTTGAGAAGCAGGTGCTGATCCCGCAGCTCGAGGTCCGCGTCGACTACGCGCGGGCCGCCCTGTACGGGGTGCAGCCGGCGGCGCTCGTGGACCAGCTGAGCCGGCTCTCGAACGGCCAGGTGGTCTCGCGCGTGGTCGACGGCATCCGCCGCTTCGACGTGGTGATGCGGCTCTCCGACACCCAGCGCACCACCCAGGCGCTCGGCGACCTCCTGGTCGAGACGCCCTCCGGCTGGGTGCCGGCCCGCCAGATCGCCGACATCCGCGAGACCGACGGCCCGAACCAGATCCTTCGCGAGAACGCGCGCCGGCGCATCGTCGTCCAGGCCAACACCGCGCCCGGCGCCGACATGGGCCGGGTCGTCGCCGCCATCCGCCAGCAGGTCGGGGGGACGCAGCTGCCGGCCGGGTACGCGACCAGCCTCGAAGGCGCGTTCCAGGCGCAGGGCGAGGCGGCGCGCACCATCGGCCTGCTCTCGCTCGTGTCGCTGGCGCTGGTCTTCACCCTGCTCTACGGGCGCTACCGCTCGGCCGTGCTGACGCTGATCATCCTCGGCAGCATCCCGCTGGCGCTGATCGGCTCGGTGGTCGCCCTGTGGCTCGCCGGGCAGCCGCTCTCGGTCGCCTCGATGATCGGCTTCATCACCCTGACCGGCATTGCGACGCGCAACGGCATCCTCAAGATCAGCCATTGGCTGAACCTCGCGATCCACGAGGACCTGCCGTTCGGGCCGGACCTCGTGATCCGCGGCAGCCTGGAGCGGCTGACGCCGGTGCTGATGACCGCGCTCGCCGCCGGCATCGCGCTGGCGCCGCTGCTCGTCGGCGCCGACGCGCCCGGCAAGGAGATCCTGCACCCGGTCGCCGTGACGATCTTCGGCGGCCTGATCAGCGCGACGCTGCTCGACACGGTGCTGACGCCGATCCTGTTCCTCGGCTTCGGCCGCCGGCCGGTGGAGCGCCTGCGCGCCGCCGCCCGGGCGGAGGCGCCGACCGGGGTTGCGACGGCCGATGCGTTTTGACGGTGCGTCACTTCCCTCCCCCGCAAAGGGGGGAGGGAAGACGCACCTAGTCCTGCTGAACCAATGTCGCCACCCCGTAAAACCCAGGAGCCGTCCATGCGCCCCGTCCTCGCCATCGCCCTCCTCCTCGCCCTCGCCGCCCCGGCCCGCGCCGCCGGCCCGAACGGCGGCGTCGTGGTGGTGGCGGACGGGCATCCGATCGAGCTCGTCGCGTCGGAGACCGCGCTGACGTTCTTCGTCACCGACGACGACGGCGGCCCGGCCGCGACCGCGGGGCTGACGGGCAAGGCCTTCGTCCAGACCGGGGCCGGGACCGAGACGGTGCCGCTCGCCGGCGCCGCGCCGAACCGCATGGTCGGCGCGCTCAAGGGGCCGCTGCCCGCCGGCGCCAAGGTGGTGTTCTCGGCGCGGATGCACGGGCACAGCCTGCAGGCCCGCTTCGCGCGATAGCCCGGCGCCCTTCCGGTCGCGGGCCCGATGCCGTAAGGCCCGCGGGACCATCCCGAGGGTCCCTGACCGCATGATACGCCTCGAAAAGATCGGCAAGCAGAACGGCCGGCAGATCGTCTTCATCGAGGCGTCAGCCGCCCTGCAGAAGGGCGAGAAGATCGGCCTCGTCGGCCCCAACGGCGCCGGCAAGACCACCCTGTTCCGGATGATCACCGGCGAGGAGGAGCCCGACGAGGGCCAGGTCGCCACCGATCGCGGCGTCACCATCGGCTACTTCAGCCAGGACGTCGGCGAGATGTCGGGCTGCAGCGTCGTCTCGGCGGTGATGGACGGCGCCGGCCCGGTCAGCGCCGTCGGCCTGGAGATGAAGGCGCTGGAGGCGGCGTTCTCCGATCCCGACCGGGCCGACGAGATGGACGCGCTGATCGCCCGCTACGGCGAGGTCCAGGCGCGCTTCGAGGAGCTCGACGGCTACGCGCTCGAAGGCCGAGCCTACGAGGTGCTGGCCGGCCTGAGCTTCTCCCAGGAGATGATGGACGGGGACGTCGGCAAGCTGTCCGGCGGCTGGAAGATGCGCGTGGCGCTTGCCCGCATCCTGCTGATGAACCCGGACGTGATGCTCCTCGACGAGCCCTCCAACCACCTCGACATCGAGAGCCTGATTTGGCTCGAATCCTTCCTCAAGGGGTTCGAGGGCGCGCTGCTGATGACCTCGCACGACCGCGAGTTCATGAACCGCATCGTCGGCAAGGTGATCGAGATCGACGGCGGCACGCTGACCACCTTCTCGGGCGACTACGCCTTCTACGAGCAGCAGCGCGCGCTCAACGAGAGCCAGCAGCAGGCGCAGTTCGAGCGCCAGCAGGCGATGCTCGCCAAGGAGATCAAGTTCATCGAGCGCTTCAAGGCGCGGGCGAGCCACGCCGCCCAGGTGCAGAGCCGGGTGAAGAAGCTCGACAAGATCGAGCGCGTCGAGCCGCCGAAGCGCCGGCAATCGGTGGCGTTCGAGTTCCAGCCGGCGCCGCGCTCGGGCGACGACGTCGTGATGCTGAAGGGCGTGCACAAGCGATACGGCAGCCGCACGATCTACCAAAACCTCGATTTCGGCATCCGCCGGCGCGAGCGCTGGTGCGTGATGGGGGTCAACGGCGCCGGCAAGTCGACGCTGCTGAAGCTCGTGACGGGCTCGGCCCAGCCCGACGACGGCACGGTGGCGGTCGGCGGCAGCGTCAAGCTCGGCTACTTCGCCCAGCACGCCATGGACCTGCTCGACGGCGACCTCACCGTGTTCCAGGACCTGGAGAGCACCTTCCCGCAGGCCGGCCAGGGCTCCCTGCGCGCGCTCGCCGGCTGCTTCGGGTTCTCGGGCGACGACGTCGAGAAGCGCTGCCGGGTGCTCTCGGGCGGCGAGAAGGCGCGGCTGGTGATGGCCAAGATGCTGTTCGACCCGCCGAACTTCCTGGTGCTCGACGAGCCGACCAACCACCTCGACATCGGCACCAAGGCGATGCTGATCGACGCGCTCTCCGCTTACGAGGGCACGATGCTGTTCGTGAGCCACGACCGCCACTTCCTGGCCGCGCTCTCGAACCGGGTGCTCGAGCTCACGCCCGACGGCATCCACCAGTACGGCGGCGGCTACACCGAGTACGTCGCCCGCACGGGCCAGGAGGCGCCCGGCCTGCGCAGCTGAGCACGGGACCGGAGCGCGGCACGAGCTGCGGCGCCTCGACCGCATCCGCGACGTCCCGCGCCGCCCTGGCGACGGCTGCAGGGTGGCGGCCATCGCCCCCGATCGCCGCATGCGCGAGTGCCGAACCGCGCCCCCGCCGGCCGGCCGAGCCGCACGATTCCCGAGCCGGATCGCGCCGCCGCGGCGCGCGAGGCCTTCGTGCGCGGCCGGGTCGGCGAGCGGGACGGGCGCCCCCCATGGCTGTGGCGCCGGTGCCACCGTCCCCCGAACCAACGCGACGACCGGCCATCACGCTTTGACGCGCGGCCGGGATCGGTTTACAGCGTTTCACTAGGGCTTAAGCAAGAACCGTGCCTATAGCGTAATAACGCGGGGCGCGGCCTGTTCACCGAAGAGGACCGAGGCCACGCGATGAGTTTGCTGCAACGGCTGGAAATGCGCCAGGGCCAGTCCCTGGTGATGACACCGCAGCTTCTGCAAGCGATCAAGCTTCTCCAACTCTCCCAGCTCGATCTCGCGGCCTACGTCGATGCCGAGCTGGAGCGCAACCCGCTCCTGGAGCGCGCCGAGGCCGAGCCGTCCGAGGGGCCGGCCGAGGGCGCGGAACCCGCCGCCGAGACCTTCGAGGGCGCCGCCGAGTGGACCGCCGCCGAGGTCGACCCGGGCCGCGGCGAGATCGACGGCGATTTCGACGCCCGCCTCGACAACGTCTACCCCGACGACGCGCCGAGCCCGATCCGCGAGGCGGCCACCGGCGACATGCTCTCGCTGACGCCCGCGCCCTACGGCAGCACCGGCGGCAGCTTCGATTCGGAGGCGCCGGACTTCGAGGCGACGCTCACCGTCGAGACCTCCCTGCGCGAGCATCTCGGCCGCCAGCTCGACCTCGCCACCCGCGACGCCACCGACCGGCTGATCGGCGGCTTCCTGATCGATGTGGTGGACGAGGCCGGATACCTGCGCGAATCGATCGACGCGGTGGCCGAGCGCCTCGGCGCCTCCCTCGACCGGGTGGCGGGCGTGCTCAAGCTCGTCCAGAGCTTCGATCCGGCCGGCATCGCCGCGCGCGACCTCGCCGAGTGCCTTGCGATCCAGCTGCGCGAGCAGAACCGGTTCGACCCGGCGATGCAGGCGCTGGTCTCCCGCCTCGACCTCGTGGCCAAGCGCGATTTCTCGGCGCTGCGGCGCCTGTGTGGCGTCGACGACGAGGACCTCGTCGAGATGCTGGCCGAGATCCGCCGGCTCGACCCCAAGCCCGGGCGGGCCTTCGGCTCCAGCGGCGTCGAGGTGCTGATCCCCGACGTGTTCGTGCGCGCGGCCCCCGACGGCTCCTGGCTGGTGGAGCTGAACGGCGAGGCGCTGCCGCGGGTGCTGGTCAACCAGAGCTACTACGCCCGCGTGGTCCGGGGTGCGAAGGCCGAGGGGGACAAGGCGTTCCTCTCCGAGGCCCTGCAGACCGCGAACTGGCTCACCCGGAGCCTGGAGCAGCGCGCGCGCACGATCCTCAAGGTCGCCACCGAGATCGTGCGCCAGCAGGACGGGTTCTTCGTCCACGGCGTCGCGCACCTGCGGCCGCTGAACCTGAAGACGGTCGCCGAGGCGATCGGGATGCACGAATCCACCGTCTCGCGCGTCACCTCTAACAAGGCGATCGGCACCAGCCGCGGCACCCTGGAGATGAAGTACTTCTTCACCGCCGCGATCCCGGGCGCGGCGGGCACCGCCGCGCATTCCTCGGAAGCCGTGCGCCACCGCATCAAGCAGCTCGTCGACGGCGAGACCTCGGACGACGTGCTCTCCGACGACGCCCTGGTGCAGAAGCTGCGCGGCGAGGGCGTCGACATCGCCCGCCGCACGGTGGCGAAGTACCGGGAATCGCTGCGGATCCCGTCCTCGATCGAGCGCCGGCGCGAGCGCTATGCGCAGGGCGGGATGCAGCCCGGGGCGATGATGGCGCGCTGAGAGCCCGCGAACCGGTCGCGTGCGCCGTCCGCGGCGGCCTATAGCCTGGACCCGAGGGTCGAACCGGGAACGGATCCGGACATGATTGGTTGTGCGCAAGCAAGTTCAGGAGACGTTGCATGCTCGCGAGCCCGGTTCACTACAATCCTGACGTCGAGACCGTGACCGTCGAGGAAGGGCGGACGATCGACAAGCTCAACGAGACCTTCGACACCATCCTCAAGACGGTGGCCGAGGATTCCGGGCACGCGGTGCGCTCCGTCCACGCCAAGGCGCACGGCATCCTCGAGGGCGTGCTCAGGATCGACGCGGACCTGCCGCCCGAGCTGGCGCAGGGTCTGTTCGCCACGCCCGGCGAGCACAAGGTCTACCTGCGGCTCTCGACGAACGCGGGCGACATCCTGCCCGACGCCGTTTCGCTGCCGCGCGGCCTCGCCCTGAAGGTGCTCGACGTCGCGGGCGAGCGGCTGCCCGACGCCGAGGGCACCACGCAGAACTTCATCTTCGTCAACGGCACGGTGTTCCAGGCGCCGAACGCCGACAAGTTCCTGGGCAGCCTGAAGCTGCTCGCCGGCACCACCGACCGGGCCGAGGGCCTGAAGGTCGCCGCCTCCACCGTGCTGCGCGGGGTCAACAAGGCGCTGCACGCGGTCGGCATCGACAGCCCGACCATCGGCGCGCTCGGCGGCGCACCGAACGTCGATCCGCTCGGCGAGACCTACTACAGCGTCACCCCGTTCCGGTACGGCGACCACATCGCGAAGTTCTCGGTCGCCCCCGTCGCCCCGGCGCTGACCGCGCTCACCGGCACCGAGATCTACGCCTCGGGGCGACCGAACGCGATCCGCGAGACGGTCCAGTCCGAGATGCGGGGCATCGAGGGCGTGTGGGAGTTCCGGGTCCAGCTCTGCCGCGACCTCGAACGCCAGCCGGTGGAGGATCCGACGGTGGAGTGGGACGAGGCGGAGGCGCCGTTCCAGCGGGTCGGCCTGATCACCGTCCGGCCGCAGGACAGCTGGGAGCCGGGCCGGGTGCAGGCGGTCGACGAGGGCATGCGCTTCAGCGTCTGGACCGGGCTCGCCGCCCACCGGCCGCTCGGCAACATCAACCGGGCGCGCAACGCGCCCTACAAGCACTCGGCCGCGTTCCGCGAGCGCTTCAACGGCTGCCCGATCCACGAGCCGGCCGGCGGCGACCGAGCGGGCGGGTGACGCGCCGGCGGTCGAGGCCGGTGCGCGCTCGGGCGCCGCGGCTTCGGGTTCGCCCCGGGGTCGCGGCCGCCGCCGGAGGGGCCGGCTCTCTCCGTTGACTTCCCCTGCGCCGGCTCCTTAACTCCGTCCCCCGCTGCGACGGCGGGTCGGCGTTCCGCCGAATCCCGCGGGCCTCGATCCGCGGGCAAGAGACCAGGGTCAACCAAACCGGAGGATACATGGGGTCATTGCGCGTCACGGGCCACGGCCTGGACCTCGGCGAAGCCCTCAGGGGCCGGGTCGACGAGCGGATGGCGGCGACCCTGTCCAAGTATCTCGACGGGCACATGAACGACTCGAGCACCGGCCACGTCACGCTCCGGCGCGACGGCACCGCCTACCGCACCGACTGCGTGCTGCACCTCGTCTCCGGGCTCACCATTGAGGCGTCGTCCACCGCGCACGACGCCCGCGCCAGCTTCGAGCAGACCGCCGACCGGCTGGAGAAGCGCCTGCGCCGCTACAAGCACCGGCTCAAGGAGCACGCCCAAGGGCCGAACGGGGGCCCGAACGGCGCCGCGGTCGAGGCGGCCTATGCGGTCTTCGCCGCTCCGGAGGAGGACGAGGACGAGCCCGACGACGGCTCGAACCATCCGCCGATCGTGGCGGAGAGCACCAAGACCCTCAAGCGCCACTCGGTGAGCGAGGCGGTCACCGCGCTGGACCTCACCGGCGCCCCGGTGATCGTCTTCGTCCATGCTGGCACCGGCCGCATCAACGTCGTATACCGGCGCAGCGACGGCGCGATCGGCTGGGTCGACCCACCGAGCGCCGCGGCCTGAGCCGAGGGAGCCGGAACCGGCCCGTCGGCGCGGGGATTGATGTTTTCGGGGCTGGGCCGCGCGGACAACGCGGCGCGCCCCCTCTTCATGGGGGCGGGGCCCCCATGGCTTTCGATCGGACGGGCGGTCCTTCAATGCCGATGCTGGAATTCCTCGATCCGGATTCCGTGGTGCCCTCGCTCCGCGCCCGGGCCAAGAAGCAGGTGCTGCAGGACCTCGCCGCCCAGGCCGTCCGCCGCCTGCCGGCGCTCGACGCCCGCGACGTCTACGAGACCCTGCTCCAGCGCGAGCGCCTCGGCTCCACCGGCATTGGCGACGGCGTCGCGATCCCGCACGGCAAGCTGCCGGGGCTCGACCGGCTGTTCGGGCTCGTCGCCCGCCTCGACCGCCCGGTCGACTTCGAGTCCCTGGACGGCCGCCCGGTCGACTTCGCCTTCCTGCTGCTCGCCCCCGAGGGCGCGGGCGCCGACCACCTGAAGGCGCTCGCCCAGGTCGCGCGCATCCTGCGCGAGCCGGGAATCCTCGACCGGATCCGCGCGGCCCGCGACGGGCACGCCCTCTACGCGCTGCTCACCCACACCTCGGCCTCGCAGGCCGCATGAGCGGGCCTCGCTTCCTGCGCCGGGCCGCGCTCGCGGCGTTCCTCGCCATGCCCGCGGCGGCCGCGGCGCAGCAGGGCGCGGCCGACGGCACCTGCGCCCGCGACGTGCTCGTCGCCCAATCGATGCAGCGGCAGGCGCTCGACCAGCTCGAGCAGGCCGACGGCGACGACGCCAAGGCCTGCCGGATCTGGCGCCGCCACGTGGACACCATGCGCCGCGTCGCCGGCGTCTACGGACGCTGCCTCTCGGGCTCCGAGCGCGGCGCCCGGCTGACCCAGGTCCAGGACTCCGAGAAGGAATTCTCCGCCGCGATCAAGGCCCGCTGCCGCGGGTGATCGTGAAGGGGGGTGGAGGCCGGTTCCTATCGGCCCGGCCCCGTGCCGTCGTTTCGCTCCCGGCTCTCATCCCTGCAACCGAAGCCGCGACGCCTCTTCCCTCCCCCGTCCCCAAGTCGGGCCTGCCCGACTTGGGCCCACAGGGTGCGCATCGCGCGCAAGCCCGAGACCCGTCGGGAGGCGGGAAGAGCGCGGTGTTTCGCGCGCGTCCTGGTCATCGCGCACGCTGCGGCAACCGCTGCGAAATATTTCTCAAGCAAGGCCGCCGGGATCGCAACGCTCCTCACCGTCGTTAGCCGGCGACCCGATGTCCTCGCAACATACAAAGTGATACCCGCCGCGCCCCGAAGGAATTGGAGGCGAACAACAGTAGAGCACACCGCCTTGCAGCGCTATTGGAT
>NZ_JAKSYA010000083.1:0-11657 GCF_022829485.1 Methylobacterium sp. J-059 | reverse complement strand
GACGTGCCCAGCTGCATCAACGGCGTGAACCTGGAAAATGCTCTTGGCCAGATCGATGCCGACGGTGGTGATCTCCATGGGGATGGCTCCTGCATCTGCGTGGCTGCTGCTTTGACAGCAACCACATCTTGGCACCGAGATGCCGTCAGTCGGAGCGGGAGCCATCCACCCCATCTGCTTTGGAGGATAGCTGCCCCAAAGCGGACCAGCTGAAATCCACCCTTCTCGGACATCCGTCCTATCATATCGTATGTCCGGAAATCGACCGTTTTCCCGACGAAATGGCCGTGCGCATAAGGGCGTCCTATGGAACGTCGAGGCCGTAGCTGTCTTGAAGATCGGCACCGTACGCGAGCGGCACATGCGCTGGAGCTGAATGACGATCGTCGAGTGGATCAAGGCGTTTGCGCACGACATCTCGATCGGCATCGTGGTCACGGATGCGGCGATCGAACGTCCGGGCCCGATCATCCTCTACGCCAATCCCGCGTTCGGGCAGCTAGTCGGCCGGGACCCGGTCGAGATCGTCGGGCAGAGTCCGCGCTTCATGCAAGGCAAGGAGACGCGCCGGGAGACGCTTGACGCCTTCCACCGCACTCTATCCTCAGGCGAGCGGTTTCACGGCTACGTCACCAACTACCGCGGCGACGGAGCCAAGTACCGGGCCGAGATCGACTGCCGGCCGTTGCGGGATACCGAGGGCGGTATTCAGGCCTTCATCTCATTCGAGCGTGAGGTCGTGCGGCGGGTCGGCCGCCCGGCTGGGAGCAGTGGCGGGCGCTACGAGCCCAGCTCGATAAGTAACGACTTGTTACCTGGCGCCCTGCGGGGCCTCGGCGTTTTCGCGCCTACGTCCGACGAGTAACCCGCGATTCAATCAATTTATAAGATTGGCCTTGCGTGCATTGAGGACCATTTCAGTATTTGATCTTTTGATAGCTTTGTATTGTCGATCGATTGTCCTGCATATTAAGGTTTAATTAATCATTTATAACCTAATTTTGACAGTAAGAACGGCCTCTTAGATAGGCTTCCCTGTTCATACATCCCGCGCTCTCGCACGAGATTGTCGTACATCCGTGTGCTGCCTCAGGCGTGTGGCAGCGTGGCATCGATCCAACCCGCCCGTCACGATCGGAACCCGGCTGCATGCGCCCGAACCTCTCCCTCAAGGCCACGCTATCCATCGCCTTCGGCCTTCTCGCCTTGATCTGCGCGGCACAGGGCACCCTTTCCATCTTGAAGCTCGCTGGCATCCGCCACAGCGTCGTGCAGGTGACGACCAATTGGTTGCCCTCCGTCATCGCCACCAACGAAATCCGCGCAGCCACCTCGGAGGTGCGGATCAAGCAGCTGCGGCTACTCAGCCTGTCCGATACGCCCGCCCGCCTCGCCGAAAATGAGGCCCAACTGGCGGCCATGCACGATAAGCTTGCCGCGGCCCGCCAAGCCTACGAGCCGATGGTCTCGTCACCCGAGGAACGCGCACTCTACGATGCCTTCGCGATGGTTTGGGGCCGTTTTGAGCGCACCGATGCGGAGATGCGCCGCCTGATGGAAGCTGGTCGGCAGGCCGCCGCACTCACCCTGATGAGTGCGCCAGAGGCGGTCAGCCTGTACAACGATGCGCGTGCAGCCCTCCAGCGCGATGTGACTTTGAACGAGGTTAGTGCCCGGCGCGATGCGGACGCTGCAACCGCCGAGATTGGTGCTGCGACGACCGCCGCCTACGTTGCAGTTGTGCTGGCTCTTGCCACTGCGATAGCTGCTGCCGCCTTCGGCCTGCTGCGCGTGTCGCGGCCGATCCAAGCCATGACAAAGGCAATGACAGTCATCGCCAGCGGCGATGCAGAGTCCCAGGTGCCTTATCGGAGCCGCCGAGACGAGATCGGTGCAATGGCGACCGCGGTGCAGGTGTTCAAGGACAACCTGATCCGCACCCGCCAGTTGGAGGCAGATACGGCGCAGGCACGTCTTGCAGCCGAGGAGCAGCGTAAAGCTGGGATGCGTCAGATGGCTGACGGCTTCGAAGCCGCTGTTGGCGGGATCATCGGCATGGTCTCGTCGTCGGCGACCGAGCTCCAGGCGACAGCCCAGACGATGACCGCGACGGCGACCGAGACGGCGAGCCAATCCACGACCGTGGCCGCTGCCGCCGAGGAGGCCGCCACCAACGTCAACACTGTCGCCGCAGCGGCCGAGGAGCTTGGCTCATCGGTTCAGGAGATCGGACGCCAGGTCGATGGCTCTGCCGCCCTCGCACAGCAAGCTGTCGCCGAGGCCGATCAAACCGGCGCTTTGGTGCAGGAGTTGAGCACGGCGGTCTCGCGCATCGGCGACGTGGTCGGCATGATCTCCACCATCGCCGGACAGACCAACCTTCTGGCGCTGAATGCTACCATCGAGGCGGCGCGCGCCGGTGAAGCGGGACGCGGCTTCGCGGTGGTCGCTGCCGAGGTCAAGGAGCTTGCCTCACAAACGGCACGGGCGACCGACGAGATCTCAGGGCAGATCGCACGCATCCAGGCGTCCACGGGTCAAGCTGTCACGGCGATCGGCGGCATTACCGCCCGGATCCAGGAGATCAGCGGGGTAACAACGTCCATTGCGGCCGCCGTTGAGCAGCAGGGCGCGGCGACACAGGAGATCGTGCGTAACGTCAGCCAGGCGGCGATGGGTACGGGCGAGGTCACGAGCAACATCGCCGGCGTGGCGGGCGCGGCCGAGGAGACGGGGGCTGCGGCAAGCCAGGTGCTGGGCGCGGCCTCCGAGCTGTCGCGCCAGGCCGAGACCCTGACGGCCGAGGTGGGACGCTTCCTCGCCACCGTACGGGCCGCGTGAGGCTGCGATGGCCGAGATCCTATCGTTCACCGGGCGGCTGAACCCCGAGGGTGCAGCTCGTCTCAGCGCCGCCCTGACGCAAGCCTTCGCGGACGGTGCCGACCTCGGCCGGCGCGAGCCGCAGATCCGCGCTCTGGGGCTATCGCTCGGTTCCCTCGTCGACACCCTACGGTTCGAACTCGATCGGCTCGACGTATGCCTGGCGGACAGTCAGCTCCCATCATCCGGGCATCCCGAGTGCCGAGCCCTACTCGCCGAGTTCGAGCGTTTCGGCGAACTCGCTCGCGCCTACCGTGCCGCCGACGCGTCTAACGCGGTCGACTGTCCGGGCCTGTGACCTCGATCCCGGAGCATGACGGTGTCCGATTTCTCCGCCTCACCCGACGAGGAAGCCCGCCTGCGGGCGCTCGCCGCGCACGATTGGCTCGATGCCCCCCCCGATCCCGCACTCGCCCACATTGCCGAACTTGCCGCGCGGCTCTTCGGTACGCCTGCCGCCTTCGTTTCGCTCGTTGATCGCAACCGGCAGGTGTTTCACGCCAAGGTCGGCATCGATTTGTGCGAGACTGCCCGGGACATCGCCTTCTGTGACCGGACCATCGCGCAGGACGATCTGCTTGTAGTGCTGGACGCTGCGCACGATCCACGCTTCCACGACAATCCGCTCGTCACCGGCGAGCCCTTCATCCGCTTCTATGCGGGAGCACCTCTGCGAACCGCTGACGGCCATGCCATCGGCACGCTCTGCCTCGCCGGCCCCGAGCCACGCACCGTCTTCACCGAGGCCGACCGGCGCACCCTCTCCGATCTCGCCCGTCTTGCGCTCGATCGGCTGGAGCTGCGCCGCGTGGAGGTCGCTCGGCGTACCCTGCAGGCTCGGTTCGAGCACGTGGCAGCGACCTCGCCCGATGCGATCATCTGTG
Organism: Methylobacterium sp. J-059; assembly: GCF_022829485.1. Lineage (NCBI taxonomy): Bacteria > Pseudomonadati > Pseudomonadota > Alphaproteobacteria > Hyphomicrobiales > Methylobacteriaceae > Methylobacterium > Methylobacterium sp. J-059. The sequence continues at coordinate 7,893 of NZ_JAKSYA010000083.1, read as the reverse complement.
CGGATAGCTGCGGTCAGATCACCGTCTGGAGCGCGGCGGCCGAGCGCCTGTTTGGACATACGGTACCTGAGGCGCTGGGCCGGCCCGTCGCCCTGATCATACCCGAGCGGATGCGCGGAGGTAATGAGGGCGACCTGCGTCGGATCGCGAGCGCCGCCGCTGGTGGTCTGATCGGTCGAACGGTCGAACTGATCGCCTGCCACCGGAACGGGGATGAGTTCCCGATCGAGCTGTCGCTGTCGAGCTGGCGCGAGGAGGGACACGCCGCCTTCGGTGCCATCGTCCGCGACGTGCGTCAGCGCCGTGCCGTCGAGGACCGCCTGTTCCGCCTCGCGCACCTGGACCCCCTGACCGAGCTACCCAACCGCGCAGTCCTCCGCGGACGGATCGAGGCGGCAATCTCGGGTGGGCGATCGGCGGCTGTTCTGATGATCGACCTCGATGGGTTCAAAGAGGTCAACGACGCACACGGCCATGGCGTCGGGGATTCCGTGCTGCAGACCGCCGCCCGGCGTCTGCGCGCCAGCGTCGGCCCCGACGGTGTCACAGCCCGGTTCGGTGGAGACGAATTCGCTGTCGTGCTGCCGGGCGTGGGCGATCCGTTTGTAGCCGTCAGCACCGCAGAGGCGGCGATCGCGGCGCTCTCGCAGCCATACCACGTCGAGGGCTCGATCTTGCGCCTCGGCGCCAGCGCAGGCGTCGTCCTGAGCCCGGCGCATGGTGCGCTTGAGGAAGATCTGTTGATCTGCGCCGACGCCGCCCTGTACCGCGCCAAGGCTGACGGGCGCGGGCGCTGTCGCCTGTTCACGCCTGAAATGCGCGAGGCCGCGCAACGCCATCGGGCCTGCCGAGAAGGATTGCACCGGGCGGTCGAGCGCGGTGAGTTCGTGCTGCACTACCAGCCGCAGGTACGCCTGTCCGACGGCGCCCTTACGGGGGCCGAAGCCCTGATCCGTTGGCAGCACCCCGAGCTGGGCTTGCTCGCGCCGGCCGCGTTCCTGGCTGTGCTCGACGAAGGGCCGGACGCGGCTCGGGTCGGCGACTGGGTGCTGCGCACCGCTTGCGCTCAGGCGCGGGCGTGGCGTGACGGCGGCCTGCCGTCGTTCCAGATCGGGGTTAACCTCTGCGCGGCGCAGTTCCGCCGCGGAGATCTTGTCGAGCGCGTCGGCTCGGTGCTCGCGGAAACCGGGTTGGCGGCAGGCGCCTTGGAGTTGGAGATCACCGAGACGATCATCCTGCGACACGATCCCGGTGTGGTCGCGGCGCTGCTGGCCCTGCGCGCAATGGGCGTCGGGATCGCCTTCGATGATTACGGCACCGGTTACGCCTCGCTCAGCCTGCTCAAGCGGTTTCCTCTGTCACGCCTCAAGATCGATCGCAGCTTCGTCAGCGGGCTGTGCGAGGACCAGCAAGATGCAGCGGTCGTACGGGCGGTGATCGAGTTGAGCCGCAGTTTCGGTCTGGAGGTGATCGCCGAAGGGATTGAGACTGATGAGCAGCGCCGTCGCTTGCTGGCTAAGGGATGCCAGGAGGCGCAAGGCTATCTATTTGGAAGACCGATGGCAGCGGACGCGTTCGCGGTACGCTATGGCCTAGACGACCAAGGCGTAGACGTCACACAGACTGGGGACTATCCAAGTCACACTAGCGTAAATGCTGCCTGATATCAAAAAATAGTGAACAGTCTTCTGCGTAGGAAACATTCAATTTAATTTTATGGTGGATTATCCTCTTTCTGAGTGCATATTGCGGCGTATATCACAGTATTATAATTTGTTTTATTATTATAGATATCACATTTTTAAACATATTTGCGGTATGATAGCCTATGGAATGGATACGGGCCTGAAAATTCGTGTTGGCTCATGGCAATTTATTTTGAGCTGCGCATCTGGCTCTAAAAAATCATATTTTAAGAAATACAAGACTATCAGTCTTAGCTTCTTTTGTAATTCGAACCTACGGAAAGGACAATGAACTGACGTCGGATTTGCTTCACGTGTTACGCGTAATGACGGCCAGAATGACTGACCATGGTCTGAACTTTTGCTGCGAGCGCGTCGAGGGCGAACGGTTTGCTCATGATCTCCATGCCCGACGTCATGCTGCCGTTCCTGACGGCTGCGCTCGCTGCATAGCCCGTCAGGAACAGGACCCTCAGCATGGGGCTGTGTACGCGCGCCGCGTCGGCGAGCTGGCGTCCGTTCATGCCGCCGGGCAATCCGACATCGGTGAGGAGGAGATCGATGCAGGCGCGGGATTCGATGATCCGCAAGCCAGCCTTCCCATCCTCGGCTTCCAACACGCTGTAGCCGAGTTCGGATAGCGCCTCGACGATCAGCATCCTCAGCGCGATCTCGTCCTCGACCACAAGAACGACGGTGCCAGCCTCAGCGAGCGGTAGGCTGGATGCTGCGCTTGCCATCGCGACGCCGTCCGCCGCCCCGTGATGCCGCGGCAGGTAGATCGACACCACGGTTCCTTCGCCGGACTCGCTTCCCAACAGGACGTGGCCGCCGGATTGTTGGACGAAGCCGTAGATCATCGACAAGCCGAGGCCTGTGCCTTCGCCCAGGGGCTTGGTCGTGAAGAACGGCTCGAACACCCGCGCGATCACCTCGGGCGGCATGCCGGTGCCTCCATCCGTCACGAAGAGGCCCATGTACTCGCCCGGCGGCACGCTCCCCGGTGCATTGTCGGCACCGTCGTGCGAATGCGGGACGATACTGTTCCGGCTCTCGATCGTGAGGAAACCGCCGTCGGGCATGGCGTCGCGTGCGTTGATCACGAGGTTGAGCATCGCGTTCTCAAGCTGGTTCGGGTCGCACAGCGCCGGCCAGAGATCCGCCGCGAGCCTGGTCTCGACCGCGATCCCGGGCCCAACGGTCCGCCGGAACAGATCCTCCATGCCGGCGACCAGCCTGTTCACATCGGTTGCTTTGGGGTCGAGCGTCTGACGTCGCGAGAAGGCGAGGAGCCGATGGGTCAGCGCGGCGGCCCGGTCGACCGAGGTCATCGCCATGTCGATGTAGCGCGCCGCCTCCGACGCGCGGTCCTGGGCGATGCGTGTCCGGATGAATTCGAGGCTGCCGGAGATGCCCGCGAGGAGATTGTTGAAATCGTGCGCGAGCCCCCCGGTCAGCTGACCAACTGCTTCCATCTTGAGGGATTGACGCAGCGCCTCCTCGATCCGTCCGCGCTCCTCGGCCTCGGCGTGAAGTCTGGCGTTGGCATCGGTCAGTTCGCGGGTGCGTTCGGCGACGCGATCTTCGAGAACGGTCCGTAAGCCCGCCTCCCGGTCCCGCACCTCGCCGACGACGCGGATGCGGTCCACGGCACCTGCGATCAAGTTGGCATAGCTGCGCAGGAAGAACGTATCGCTTTCGGTGAACTGGCGCGGAACGTGACTGTCGATCTGGAGAATGCCGAACGGCGGTCTCCCATGACCGCCGATGATGAGGACGTTGGCCACCGCCCTGACGCCGTTATCGATCAGGAACTGCGAGTAGCGAAAACGCGTCTCCGTCGCGATGTCGGGGGAGATCATGGGCTCACCCGTCCGCAGCGCATGCCCTTCCGACGTGTCATGCTCGGCGGTGATCGTCGCTTTTCCGATGACGCCCGGCTTCCACCCGACCCCCGCGCGCACGCGAAGGGTCTTTCCGTCCTCCTGCAACTCGACGACCTTGGCGAGATCGGTCCCGAGAGCCTCCCCCGCCAAGCGGCAGGCCTCCGTCAAAATCTCATCGAGGTCATCAGATCGGAGAGCGAGTTCCCCAAATCGGGCAAGCGTTGTTTGTTGGCGAAGGAGCTCCTGCAAGCCCTTCGCTCTGATCCTAGTCAAAATTCATGTCCTCGGAACTTGCTCCCGGATACAACGCACACGAAGACCATTCGTGTCACTAGAGCGTGCATACGGCGTGTAACCTAAAATAATATCGTATCTTTCCAATCCCGAACCCATCATTCGATGACTTTGATACGCTTTTAAATTTGCACCGCTGAGCGAAGCCGACGTCCCCTCAAGCGATACGTCCGGGCCCAGCAGAGGTCGATGGTGAAGCGTAGAACCATAGTCGTTTCCGACGCACCACCGACTTACGAGGCCGTTGGTGTCCATGATGGTATCAAAACCCTCCGAAACGTCTGTCGACAGTGTCCGATCTACAGACGGCCTGATCGGTAGCGGCGCGGCGGAAATTACCTATTCCAGTCATAGGCCTTTGCCTTGTCGACCGACACATGAGCGGACATTCCGAGCATCAAAAATGGATCGAAAACAATCCAGATAGCATTTCATAAGTCCGGAAGTTCGTCTGACGTTTCAGGAGAGATGGGTGTAAATTCTTGTCTACTCTGGTAGGAAGTTTAGGTCGAGTTTGAAAGCGTGTGTCGGTCACCTTACGTTCCAGCTGCAGTTCGCCCTTTGGCGGCCTTCAATCGACATGCCGGTTGTCGTTGAGATCGAACATGCTGCTTCCGCACTGTGAGCCGGGCTCGCTCCAATAGGCCTTGTAGGAGAATGGTAACAATTATCATTTGATAATTGCGCGTAAGGGCTTGAGCGGCGTCGGAAAAGCAGCTGGTCCGCTGTTTGTTCGCTCGGCTTCTGCTTGCTGGCGAGGCACTTCGATCGAAGTCTGGCGGATCATTCCGATGCCCACAACACGAGCAAACCCGCTGCTTAACACCGAGAGCGGACGTCTAGCTGCTCTTGATGGGTATGCCATCCTCGATACGGCGCCGGAGCGGGAATTCGATGATATTGTCCAAATGGCCAAGCGTATATTCGCGATCCCAATTGCGCTTGTCTCGTTTGTTGCCGCAAATCGCCAGTTCTTCAAAGCTCGGATCGGTATGGATGTATGCCAAACGGATCGCGAGGGTTCATTCTGCACACACGCCATTCGCGGATACGAGGTTATGGTCGTACCCGATGCGACCCTAGACGAGCGCTTTTCATCCTCGCCACTCGTCACGAGCGGTCCACATATTCGCTTCTATGCCGGTGCACCACTCATCACGCCTGACGGCTTCGTAGTCGGCAGCTTCTGCATCCTGGATAGTGCGCCGCGCATCGACTTTTCCAACGAGCATCGTGAAACACTTGAAGATCTTGCCCGTCTTGTAATGGAGCGGTTGGAAGCGCGCAAGCTAAAGCTAGCGCAGCTCGACAGTCGCAAACAGTTCGAGTCAATTGCCGCCGTATCGCCTGACGCTATCATCTGCGCCAATGGATCGAACAGTATCTTATTCTGGAACAAGGCGGCGGAAGTAATCTTCGGCTACACCGCCGCGGAGGCGATGGGCCAGCCTCTTACCATCATTGTGCCGCCCCCTCTCCGGGCGCTGCACGAAGCTGGGTTAGCACGTGCCGTCGCTGGTCAACCAACCAAACTCGTGGGGGCAGTCGTGAGCGTTCCGGCGTGTCGTCGAGATGGCACCGAGTTTTCGATTGAGCTGTCTTTATCGCACTGGATCGAAGGAGGTGAACACCGTTTCGGGGCGATTGCTCGCGACATCACCGATCGGCGACGAGCCGAGGAACGTCTCAAGCATGAGGCGGAGTTCGACCATCTGACCGACATCGCAAATCGTAAGGTGCTTTCCGAGAGGATGGCGGAAGCGGGATGCACCGGCTCGGCTGCAACGCTACTCCTGCTCGATCTCGACGGGTTCAAGGATGTCAATGATAGTCTCGGTCACGCCGCAGGCGATGAGGTCCTTAAAACCGTGGCCAAACGCCTTGTCAGCGAGGTCGGTCATGCCGGTCTTGTATCCCGCCTCGGAGGAGACGAGTTCGCTGTTTTCCTGACCGAGATCGCGGATCCGGTGGCTGCCACTTCCCTATGCCAACGCCTGATCGCCATCATCGAAGAACCCATCGAGGTCGACGAGCGATCCGTTTATGTCGGCGCTAGCGGCGGGATCGCAGTGACCCATGGCGTAGCGTGGGAGCCTAATGAACTCCTCGGCGACACCGATCTCGCCCTGTACCGCGCCAAGGCAGAAGGCAAGAGCCGGGTGAGCCTCTTTACACCGGATCTCCGTTCGGTCGCTCGGACACGCACGTCCGTAAGTTCTGGTATGCGAGAAGCGTGGGAACGACGTGAATTTGAGATGTACTATCAGCCCCAGGTTCGCCTCGACACCAGCGTTGTCACCGGGGCAGAAGCCCTGATCCGCTGGAACCATCCCGAGCGTGGTCTTGTCAGCCCAGCCGCATTTCTTACTGTTCTTGAGTCGAGCCTACTTGCCGTTCCCGTCTCCGAGTGGATCCTACGCACCGCGTGCGAGCAAGCAGCCAACTGGCGCAAAATTGGGTTGAGCCATTTCCGCATTGGCGTGAACCTGTTTGCAGCCCAGTTTAGGTCCGGGGACTTGCCACAAGTGGTCGAGCAGGTCCTCGGCGACTACGACCTACCCGCGGAAGCGCTCGAACTTGAGATCACCGAGAACATAATTCTTCAGAGTGACGGTCGCATCAAAGCGGACTTGGCACAGCTACGAGATCTCGGCGTCGGTATCGCGTTCGACGATTACGGCACCGGCTACGCCTCACTGACGATGCTGAAGGACTACCCAGTCACACGATTGAAGATCGACCGCTCCTTCGTCAGCGGCGTCGAGCGTAGCCGAAAGGACCAGACGATCGTCGAGGCGATCTCTAACCTAGCGCGCGGATTCAACCTTGATGTCATTGCAGAGGGAATTGAGACGCGTGAGCAGGCCGAACTCATGCGTCAGCACTGCTCAGAAGGACAGGGCTATCTCTTTGGTCGGCCGATGGCAGCCAAGCACTTCGGAGAAACGTGTCTTCACCACAATAATTGGAGGGTGGGTTCGGGTACTAGCGGCTCGTCATCCTAGAAATTATCTTATTATCTACTGTATTGTTGTTTTGTCTTATTAACCAATATATGTGTGTAGGCTGTATCCTGTCCAATGTAAGTGTACGCGTATGATAATTACGAGACCGCATCACGGCTTTTTACGAATTCACGATATTAATCCAATCCTCTAATATGTCGGATATCCGACCGTTTTACTGACGCATATGGCTGTATGCAGCAACGTGTGAGAAGGGTGAGAAACAGTGCTCGCTGGCGCGGCCGAAAGAAGACCTCGCTTCGCCGGGCCAAACGGTGGAGCATAGATCGTCGACCGCGCCCTTCGTTCTTACTGCTGCGCCTCCCGGGCCTTGCGAGCCATCTCGTTGAGGGTCGTCACCGCTTCCTCGAAGCGGTGTTCCGCCTCGGCGTTGCGTAGGAAGCCGACCCGCTGCACCAGGATCTCACGCGGGGTGGGCCGCTCTCGGAAGAGCGACATGACCTCGTCGATGAAGTCGGCCAGTGGCAGGTATTCCTGGCGTGTCGCCTGTCCCGGGGTGAGGTCGGTCTGCACTGCCGGCGGCACTAGGTCGCGGACTCATAAAGTTCGCAGCCAGACCCGGACGGCAGCGAGTTTGACGCTGGCGAGGAAGTTGTCGGGATCCTTGTCGTAGCGGGTGGCGACGGCGCGGAAGTGCTTAATCTTGCTGAAGAAGCGCTCGACCAGGTTGCGGTACTTGTACAGGAACGGGCTGAAGGCCAGGACCTGTTTGTGGTTGGGCATTGGCCTCACGTTCGCCCAAGCACCCTGCTCGGACATCCGGGCTCGCAGCGCATCGCTGTCATAGGCCCGGTCACCCAGCAGGACCTGGACTTCACCCAACCCGCCCAGCATGTTGGTCGCCGAGCGCCCGTCATGCGCCTGACCGGGCGTGATCTTCAACGCTTCGTCTCGAAGGCGCCGATCGTCGATCCGGGGACGCCAGACACCTCGACGAGATCCTTTTGCTGCCAGCCCACGAGGGCGCGGGCAGCGCGACACATGCGCGGCGTGAGCTTGATG
>NZ_JAKSYA010000001.1:0-295 GCF_022829485.1 Methylobacterium sp. J-059 | reverse complement strand
GGGGAACCGTTCCTATCGCGATCTTTTGGGACCGGATGTCCTGATCGAATGAGGCGCCACTTCCCTCCCCCCTCCGCGGGGGAGGGTGGGCCTCGCATGAGCGAGGGTCGGGAGAGGGGCGCGACGTTTCCGGACTGCGCGCTCCCCTCTCGCGACCCGCGGCGCGGGCCACCCTCCCCCGCGGCGGGGGGAGGGAAGACGAGTCGAGTACAGTCCGTTGAATGGAATGACGAGTGGTGCGCCTGAGCTCCCCCTCGCCAGTGCGCTGTATAGCTGGCGCTGGCCGCGGAGATCC
>NZ_JAKSYA010000077.1:0-2871 GCF_022829485.1 Methylobacterium sp. J-059 | reverse complement strand
CGCACCCATGCCTGGTTCAACCGTTTCCGACGCCTGCCCGTACGCTACGAGCGCCGCGCCGACATCTACGAGGCCTTCACCAACCTCGCCGCCAGTCTCATCACCCTCAACCAAATCAGGCGGTTCTGTTAGGCGCTCTTAATGCGCGGGGTAATCGCCATCAGGTCGCCAAGTACTGAGCGCCTATCGCCTGCACCGCCTGCATGAAACGTTCGCGGGCAGCGGGATCGGCCCCGCCGAGGTAGGTCTGTACAAGCGTAAGCAACGTCAAGACCTGTTGATCCAGCATCAATGGACCGTAGAACTCTGATGCCGGCACGCCGAGGGCGTCAGCTATTCGGCGCAGGTTCCGTTTCATCGTCGCGTCGCTGTCCATCGCGATCTGGGCTCTAACATCGTCGCCCATGCGCGCTTCCTTCGCCCTATCTGGCTCTTCCGCGGACACGGGATGAGCTGTCTGACCCGCTGATAGGGCGACGGCCGCCCTTGATACACAACCACAAAACGAAATCTTTGTCATTTATGCAAGCATGGAGTACGGATTTGTCCGGCACAGTCCGGCTGCCCGCATACGAGATGGCAAGATGGATCGGCGGTTCGACAGTTCAGTGGCTACATCCGGAGGGATCGGTGGGTCGCACGAGCGACTGCATGCTGCCCTCGAAGCCTCCTGCGTCGTCGGTACCTGGGATTTGGATCACGTGCGCCAGGTCATCGTCTACGACGTCGGTGCGGCGCAGCTGCTGACCGGAGATCCGGACCTCGCTGAGAAAGAGCTTACCGGGCCGATCTCTATTGCGGCTGTGCATCCTGCCGACCATGCTTGGCTGATTGATCATGTTGGAGAGGTAACCCGGGAGGGTGGCCTATTCCTGGTTGAGTACCGTGTCCTGGCTGACGACGGGGCCGTTCGATGGCTCCTCAGCCGTGGGCGCACCTATCTATCTGAAGCCGGGGACCCCTTGCGCACGTGCGGGATCCTGATCGACATCACCGAGATGCACGATGGCGACGACCGCTACGTCGTCAGCGGTTCGGGTGTAAGCGACGACCCGCTGGAGCGAGCGATTGATCTCGCCCTAGCACTCAAGAAGACACTCGGCCCCGACATGCCCGCTGGGGTTCGCGCGGCGACGGATTTACTATTGATCAGCCTAGGGCAGACGCTCGCCCGGATCGGCCGTCATTGAGCTACTACCAACAGCAGACACAACCAAAGTCTGGGAAGGGTCGGAAGCTGAATGACCCGCTTGGGTGGAATTGAGATTGTCTGCTTTTAAATAGCGAGCCGTGGAAGCGGACATCGCCTTCCCGCACGACGCTCACCGGCACTGGGGGCTCGTCGCTGATATCACCACCCGGCCCAGTGGCTCTCAGCCGTGGGGATGCGAGGAGTGCGACGGATCGCCGTCCATGACCTCAACCGACCGCTCTCGCAGCTTCCCGTACTTGGCGCGTGGCAGTGTCGACCTGCTCGCTTGCACGGGCAATCGCATCCATGCCGCCGGCGATCGTCGTCACCCCCTGAGCTGCCGTGTGCATGCTGCCCGACATCTCACGCGTGACGGCCGACTGCTCTTCCGCCGCCGCAGCAATCGCCGCAGACACCTCGTTCAGTGCTTGGATCGTGCTCTGGATCGAACCGATTGCGCTCACAGCCTCGCACGTGGCCGCCTGAGTAGCGGCGATTTGCACCCTAATTTTATTGGTCGCCCTGGCAGTCTGCTCGGCCAGAGCCTTCACCTCGGCAGCCACGACTGCGAAGCCCTTACCGGACACGCCAGCCCGCGCCGCCTCGATCGTGGCGTTAAGAGCCAGCAGGTTGGTCTGCGATGCGATGCCCTGGATCATCGTGACCACGTCGCCGATCTGCGCAGCCTGCTCGCTCAGGCCCTCGACGATGCTGGCAGTGTGGCGCGCCTGCTTGACCGCCTCGCCGGCCATTCGCGCGGCGTAGCTAACCTGTTGACTGATCTCGGAAACGGAGGCCGACAACTCCTCCGACCCCGAAGCCATGGCTTGGACGTCGCTGGAGACCTGTCCGATCGTTCCAACGGCATCGGCCGTCTGCCGCGTCACGGCCTCAACCGCGGAGCCAATCGCGTCGAGATCCGCACCGATCGCGCGGTGCGCCTCGACCCTGCGCTGCCGGTCCTGCACCTGTTCGGTAATGTCGGTAGCGAACTTGACGACCTTCAGCACCGTCCCGTTTGCGTCGGTGATTGGGTTGTAGGTCGCCCGGATCCAGACTTCGCGGCCGCCCTTGGCGATGCGGCGAAACTCGCCAGCGGCAAACTCGCCGCCTTTCAACCGGTCCCAGAAGCCGCGATAGACCATGCCCGACCGCTCGACGTCATCCACGAATAGACTGTGATGACGGCCCTGGATCTCCTCAAGCCGGTAGCCGACCGCATCGAGGAAGTTCTGATTGGCGTCGAGGACTGTGCCGCTTGGGTCGAAGGCGATGACTGCCTGCGAGCGGTGAAGGGCGGCGATCTGACCATCGCTATCCAGCGCGCGAAGCTTCTGTCCGGTGATGTCAGTGGCGATCTTGACGATTTTGAAAACACGACCGGACCGGTCTCGAACGGGGTTGTAGCTCGCCTGGATCCAAACCTGACGCCCACCCTTGGCGATGCGCTTGAACTCGGCGGCCCTGTAAGTCCCGCAGCGGAGAGCACCCCAGAATGCGCGGTATTCGACGCTGTCTCGTTCAGCCGGATCGATGAATAAGAGCGCCTAACAGAACGGCACCCTGAGCGTTGATGTGCGTTGGTGTTTCATGGCCCGCGCACTTCTTCCCGACGATCTCTGGGACGAGATCGCCCCGCTGCTTCCGCCTCCCCGACCCCGTCCGAAAGGCGGTCGACG